>NZ_JBHWIY010000009.1:162243-345819 GCF_042731715.1 Streptomyces sp. NPDC059832
GTGTTTGTTTCTTTTTTTTTCTCTTCTTTTTCCCCCCCCCCCCCGTTGTTGGGGCGCGGCGCCCCCCCCCGCCCCGCGTCAGAGGTTGGTCATGTCGACCGGGATGTGCGGCTCGCAGCCGTCGCGCAGGATGGTGGCCTCGATCAGGCCGTAGGGGCGGTCGGCGGCGTAGTACACGGCGCCGTCCTTGGCTTCGTTCTCCAGGCCGAAGGCGGAGAGGTCCTGCCGGAAGTGGTGCTTGTTGGGGGCGGAGAAGCGGATCTCGTCGATCTCGCTGCGGTTGTTGATGACCCGCGAACCCATCTGGTACAGCGTCTGCTGGAGCGAGAGCGAGTACGTCTCCACGAACGCGTGCAGGATGTGCTTCCTGGACTGCTCGTAGGACTTCTCCCACTGCGGCATGCGCTGCTCGTCGGAGGTCCAGTTGTGCCGCCACCACGTGGACAGGGACGTGGCGAGGATGCGGTCGTAGTCCTCCTGGAGCGTCGTGTACTTGTCCTTGATGTAGCCCCAGAACTCGGAGTTCGTGGAGTTCATCAGGGTCAGGTCCTTGAGCCCGGACAGGACTTCGAACTTCGCCCCCCCGTCGCCTCCGGCGGAGTACGTGATCTGCGCCAGGCGGGTCTCCTGGCCCTTGCGGACGAAGGAGTGCTTGACCTCGTCGGCGCCGATGAACTTGGAGTTGCCGTCGGAGCCGGCGATGCGCTCCCAGGCGTACTCCTCGATACGGATGCGCGCACGGTGGATCGATGGCTGGCTGTCCACGAAGTGCCGGGCGAGGTGGATGCCGTACTGCTCGGCCGACTCGATGCCGTGTTCCTTGGCGAACGCGAAGCAGGTGTTCTTCGTGGTGTCCGTCGGAAGGCAGTTGGCGTTCGAGCCGTTGTAGTGGACGTCGTCCAGGTCGCCGGAGAGGGCGACGGAGACGTTCAGGTCCTTGATGTGGTGGGTGTCGCCGTCCCTCGTGATCTTGACGACGCGGTTCTCTGCTTTGCCGTACTGGTTCTGGCCGAGAATCGTGGGCATGTCTGCTAGCTCCCTCGGTAAACGGAGTAGCCGAACGGGTTGAGCAGCAGCGGTACGTGATAGTGCTCGCCCGGCACGACGGCGAAGGTGATCGCCACTTCCGGGAAGAACGCACCGCTGTCCCTTACGCGGGGGGCGTCCTGCTGCGCCTCGGCTTGCTTCTTGGCTGCGAAGTACGCCTCGGTCTCGAAGCCGAGACGTACATGGGTGGTGCCCTCCGGCGGTGCCGGCAGGTCCTTGCATCGCCCGTCGGCGTCGGTCGCGGATCCGCCGAGCGTCACCCAGGGCGCGCCGCTGCCGCCGCGGGCGGCGAGCGTGATGGCGACGGCCGCGGCGGGGCGGCCGATGCTGGTGTCCAGGATGTGCGTGGACACCGATGCGGTGGTGTCGGTGCTCAAGACCGTCACTCTCCTTCGGTTACGAGACGGGTCAGCCGGATGCGGTTGATCTTGCCCAGCTCGGTGCGCACGATCCCGCGCTCCTGCTCGGGCGAGTTCCCGATCCGGGACTTCACCGCGTCGCGCATCTGCTCACCGGTGGCTCCGGTGGCGCAGATCAGGAAGACATGTCCGAACCGCTCCTGGTAGGCCAGGTTCAGTTCGAGCATCTCGGCCTTGAGTTCCTCGGTGGCGCCGGCCATCCCCCGCTGTTCGCGGGAGGAGGTCGGGTCTCCGGGCTTCGGGCGGCCGATCGGCGGATGGCCGGCCATCGCTTCGGCCAGTTCCTCCGGGGTCAGCGCCGCCGTGGCGGCGTCACTGGCACGAAGGAGGGCTTCCGCGGTGGCGTACGGGCGTCGGGAGAGGATCGCTCTTCCCCATGCCGCGCCGGCACACACCTCGTGCAACGCGGTGGTGGCCTCGTCGTCCGCCAGGGTGTTGAACCGGGCGAGGCCCGGCGTGGAGCTCGAAGTCACGGGAGCCTCCGTGGCTGTTTTCGCTGTGCGTTTTTTCGCTTCGCGTCGGTCGGGCTGCGGATAGCTAACGCCCTCCACAACACCACGTCAACACTTTGTTGAAATTACGCGAATGCAAAAAGCCGTCGCCCGGCACTCCGGACGACGGCCCTCCGCGGCCTTGCACTGCGTTCGCTCGGCTACGGCCTCAACTACTCGCCTTTGGCCGCATTTTCCCTGTTCAGGTAGTTGTAGACGGTGAAGCGGCTGACCCCCAGCGCGCCCGCCACCGTCTCCACGCCGTGGCGTACCGAGAAGGCACCACGTGCCTCCAGGGTCCGCACCACCGACTGTTTGGTCCGGCGGTCCAGCTCGGCGAGCGGCATGCCGTGCCGGCGCTCCATGGCGGCCAGGATGTGATCGAGCGACTCGGAGAGCTGGGGCAGCCGTACGGCTATGACGTCCTCGCCCTCCCAGGCCAGCACGACGTCGTCGGGCTGGGCCTGCTCGGGCCCGAGCAGCTCGGCGCCCATGGCGTCGACGAGCGGCTTGACCGCGGTGACGAGCGGGTGGTCCGCCGGTTCGGTCACTGGGAGTCCTCCCCGATCACATTGACCTGGAGGGACACCCGGGTGGCACCCGATGCCAGGGCCTGGCGCAGCAGCGAGTCCACCGCGGTGAGCACCTCGTCCGCGCCGCCCTCCGCCGTGTTGCCGAAGGGGCCGACGTCCACGGCGTCCAGGTCGGCCGCCTGGATGACCTCGCGGGCCACGACCGCGTGGGCGGGCGCCTCGTCGAGATCGAAGGGCTCGGTGGTGAACTCCACTCTCAAGCGCACTGTGCCTCCCTCATGCGTTCGCCACGCGGCTGTGAAACCCGCGGCTCGCGCCTGACCCTAACGGACGTGCGCCGGGGCCGTCGGGCGTCGGATCAGCCCTCAGTACCCGGCCGGGCGCGCGCCCGGGTGCGGCAGTACGCAGACGGCGACCGGGGCGGCGAGTGCCTGACCGGTGCGGGTCAGTCCGCCGTCGCGGGCGTCGACCCGGAAGGCGGTCACCGTGCTCGACCTCTGGTTGGCCGCGAAGAGCAGTTTCCCGTCGGGCGAGAAGGCGATCTGCCGGGGGAAGTCGCCGCCGACGGGCACGGTGCCGAGCAGCCGCAGCACGGCCCCGTCGTCCTCTACGGCGTAGCGCGTCAGGCTGTTGTGCCCCCGGTTGGCGAGGTAGGCGAACCGGCCGTCCGCGGTGACCAGGAACTGCGCGGGGTAGCTGGTCCCCGCACCGGTCCCCGTGGACTGCGGGGTACCCGGGGAGAGCGTGCCGGTGGCCGGGTCGTAGCCGCAGACGACCGCGGTGTTGTCGACCTCGCAGGCCAGGTAGGCGAAGCGGCCCCCGGGGTGGAAGGTGATGTGCCGCGGTCCGGCGCCGGGGCGCAGCGCCGCGCGGGAGACCCGGCCGAGCGTGCCGCGCCTCTCGTCCAGCCGGTACGTGTACACGGTGTCGTTGCCGAGGTCCACGGCGAGGACGTGGCCGCCGTCGGGGGTGGTGATGATCTGGTGGGCGTGCGGCCCGTCCTGACCGGGGCCGGGCGGTGGCGTGGTGTGGGCGACCAGGTCCGTACGCTCCCCCAGCGATCCGTCGCCCCGGATGGGGTGCACCGCGACGCTGCCCGCGGTGTAGTTCGCGGTGAGCAGCCACCTTCCGGTGGGATGGACCGACAGATGGGTGGGCCCGGCCCCGCCCGTGTCGCGCGTTCCCAGCACCCGGTGGGTGCCGTCCGGCGACAGGGCCACCGCCGTCACACCGCCCGGGTCCTGCTCGTCGACCGCGTAGACGGTGGCGCCGGAAGGATGCGCGGCCAGGTACGAGGGGTTGGCCACACCCGTGATCACGGGACCGGCGGCCATCGCCCCGGTGGCGGGGTCGTAGGCAGCCGTCCCGATTCCCGTGCCGCCGCCCTCGGCCGAGGTGTACGTGCCGAGCAGCAGCCGCGGGGTGGCGCGCGGGCGTGGCCCGACCGCGGGCGCCCGGTCCGGCGCGGACCCCGGGGTCCGCGGGGAGCCGGGCGCAGCGGGGGCCGCCGACAGGGCGGCACCGGCGAGCAGCGCGCCGAGGACGGTGCGCCGGCTGGTGGCGTGGTTCATGCGAGGCACCTCGTACGGGGTCGGCGGCATCGGACGCACCAGCAACCCTGGCCCGCCCCGGACCTCCACGGCAACCGGCGCAATTGGGGGCCCACCTTGCGCAACCCGCACGAAGACCCCGGGACCGAATTCCGGGCACCCCCTTGACAGCTTCCGCAGCTCCGGGCAATCTTCCGTTACGTAGAAACTAACTTCCGCAATACGGAAGGAGCGCCGAAACCCTCATGGGCTACCCGGACCAGCGCTTCGATGTGAACCTTTCGATCCTCTTCACGGAACTCCCGCTCCTGGAGCGTCCCGCGGCAGCCGCCGCGGCCGGCTTCACGGCGGTCGAGCTGTGGTGGCCCTGGATCGAGACCCCCACTCCGCCGCAGGCCGAGCTCGACGCCCTCAAGAAGGCGCTCGACGACGCGGGCACACAGTTGGTGGGACTGAACTTCTACGCCGGACAGCTGCCCGGCCCCGACCGCGGCGCGCTCTCCCTGCCGGGCACGGAGTCGGACCGCTTCCGCGCCAATATCGACGTGGCGGCCGGCTTCGCCGCCTCGGTCGGCTGCAAGGCGCTCAACGCGCTGTACGGCAACCGCGTCGACGGCGTGGACCCGGCCGTGCAGGACGGACTCGCCCTGGAGAATCTGGTGCTCGCCGCCCGTGCGGCCGACCGGATCGGGGCGGTACTCCTGATCGAGACCCTCAACGAGCCGGAGTCGCCGCGCTACCCCCTGGTGAGCGCCCCGGCCGGGATCGGGATCGTCGACAAGGTCAACGCGGCGACCGGACTCGGGAACGCGAAGTTCCTGCTGGACCTGTACCACCTGTCGATGAACGGCGAGGACCTCGGCCAGGTCATCACGGCGTACGCCGACAGGACCGGCCACGTCCAGATCGCCGACAATCCGGGGCGCGGCGCGCCCGGCACCGGCTCGCTCCCGCTGGAGCAACTCCTCGACCAGCTGACGAAGGCCGGTTACGACGGCTGGGTCGGCCTGGAGTACAAGCCGGGCGACCGGCCGAGCGCCGAGGCCTTCGAGTGGCTCCCGGTCACCGCGCGGGCCGCCCGCTGAGGGTGGCGAACTCCCCCTCGTACACACGCTTATCGGAAGGCACCCTCATGAGCAACAACCTCCCCAAGGTTGCGTGGATCGGACTCGGCATCATGGGCTCCCCCATGTCCGAGAACCTGATCAAGGCCGGGTACGACGTCACCGGTCACACCCTGGAGCAGGCGAAGATCGACCGGCTGGTCGCGGCCGGCGGCACCGGCGCGGGCTCGATCGCCGAGGCGGTCCGGGACGCCGATGTCGTCATCACGATGGTGCCCGCCTCCCCGCAGGTCGAGGCCATCGCCTACGGCCCCGACGGCATCCTGGAGAACACCAGGCCCGGCGCACTGCTGATCGACATGTCGTCGATCACTCCGCAGACCTCCGTGGACCTCGCGAAGAACGCGAAGGACAAGGGCATCCGGGTGCTCGACGCCCCGGTGTCCGGCGGCGAGGCCGGTGCGATCGAGGCCGTGCTGTCGATCATGGTCGGCGGCGAGCAGCCCGACTTCGACGCGGCGCAGCCGATCCTCCGGGCGCTCGGCAGGACCATTGTGCTGTGCGGTCCGCACGGCTCCGGCCAGACGGTGAAGGCCGCCAACCAGCTGATCGTCGCGGTCAACATCCAGGCGTGCGCCGAAGCGGTCGTCTTCCTGGAGAAGTCCGGCGTCGACCTGGCCGCCGCACTGGACGTCCTCAACGGCGGACTGGCCGGCTCGACCGTCCTGACCCGCAAGAAGGACAACTTCCTCAAGCGGGACTTCGCGCCGGGCTTCCGGATCGACCTGCACCACAAGGACATGGGCATCGTCACGGACGCCGCCCGCAATGTCGGCGCCGCGCTGCCCGTCGGCGCCGTGGTCGCCCAGCTCGTCGCCTCGCTGCGCGCGCAGGGCGACGGCGGCCTGGACCACTCGGCACTGCTGCGCTCGGTCGAGCGCCTGTCGGGGCAGCCCGTCCAGGCCTGACCGGCCCGGCAACCCAGAGACTTCCGGACGGCGTCGGCGCCGACACCTGTCCTGTCGCGCCCAGGCGTCGGCGCCGTCCGGAACACCGGCCAACAAATTCAACAAACTGTTGACGTCGGGTTCGGGGCGTACTTACGCTCCTGGAGCCCCGAGCCGTCGCAGTTCAGCAGCTCAGCAGCTCCCGTACGGAAGGTCGCCCCGACACCATGACGCAGCGTGTGCTTACGACCGAGTCAGGCGCCCCGGTCGCCGACAACCAGAACTCCGCCACCGCCGGTGTCGGTGGCCCGATCCTCCTCCAGGACCAGCACCTGCTGGAGAAGCTGGCCCGTTTCAACCGGGAGCGCATTCCGGAGCGCGTGGTCCACGCCCGCGGCTCCGGCGCGTACGGCTACTTCGAAGTGACCGACGACATCACCGCCTTCACCCGGGCGGACTTCCTCTCCGAGGTCGGCAAGCGCACCGAGACCTTCATCCGCTTCTCGACCGTCGCCGACTCGCTGGGCGGTGCGGACGCGGTGCGCGACCCGCGCGGCTTCGCCCTCAAGTTCTATACGGACGAAGGCAATTACGACCTGGTCGGCAACAACACCCCGGTGTTCTTCATCAAGGACCCGATCAAGTTCCCCGACTTCATCCACTCGCAGAAGCGCGACCCCTTCACGGGCCGTCAGGAGCCGGACAACGTCTGGGACTTCTGGGCGCACGCCCCCGAGGCGACGCACCAGGTCACCTGGCTGATGGGTGACCGCGGCATCCCCGCCTCGTACCGTCACATGAACGGCTACGGCTCGCACACCTACCAGTGGACGAACGTCGAGGGCGAGGCCTTCTTCGTCAAGTACCACTTCAAGACGAACCAGGGCGTGCGGTCCCTCTCCAGTGAGCAGGCCGCCGAACTCGCGGGCAAGGACGGCAGCTCGCACCAGACGGACCTGCTCCAGGCGATCGAGCGCGGGGTGAACCCGTCCTGGACGCTGTACGTGCAGGTCATGCCGACCGCCGAGGCCGCGGGATACCGCTTCAACCCGTTCGACCTGACCAAGGTGTGGCCGCACAGCGACTACCCGCTCCAGCGGGTGGGCCGGCTGGTCCTTGACCGCAACCCGGACAATGTCTTCGCCGAGGTCGAGCAGGCCGCGTTCTCCCCGAACAACTTCGTGCCGGGCATCGGTCCTTCGCCGGACAAGATGCTCCAGGGCCGGCTGTTCGCCTACGCGGACGCGCACCGCTACCGGCTGGGCGTCAACCACACCCAGCTCCCGGTGAACGCGCCGCGCACCGCGGTCGTCGACAACTACGGCCGCGACGGACTGCACGCCACCCGCAACGGTTCGCGCCACGACAAGAACTACGAGCCCAACTCGTACGCGGGCCCCGCCCAGACCGACGCGGCGCTCTCCGCCCCGCTCGCCATCCACGGCTGGACCGGCACCCACGCGGCGCCCGCCCACACCAAGGACGACGACTTCTTCCAGGCGGGCGAGCTGTACCGGCTCATGTCCGAGGAGGAGAAGGGGCGTCTGGTCGCCAACATCGCCGGTGGCCTTTCCCAGGTGACCCGCGACGACGTGATCGAGAAGAACCTCGCCCATTTCCACGCCGCCGACGCCGACTACGGCAAGCGCGTGGAGGAGGCGGTCCGCGCCCTGCGCGAGGACTGAGTCTCCCACTGAGCCCTGCTCGCGCCGCGAATCCGGATGAGGGATGTCATGCGGCGCGGGCAGGACGAGGCCGCGGCGGTCGTGCGACGCCAGTGCGGTGGTGAGGGCCGGTATGCCTCCTCGTCCTCTGACCTGAATGAGGACGAGCCGTTCCGGCCCGATCGCCGCCGCCGCGGCCCCTGTTGTGTTGCGTTGTGTTGCGTTGTGTTTCCCGCGTCAGGGCGCGGAGTACGGATACGCTCCCGTGCTCCGCGCCCTCTTTCGTGTGCGCGTCCACGGGCTTCGTGTGCGTGTTCCCGGGCTTCGCGTGCGTCCCCGGACCGGGCCCGACCCGGCCACCGGACCCTGTCCGTGGCGGGCCCCCGGACGACCGTGGGCCCCGCCCCCGGAGTCGGGGACGGGGGCCACGGGGCCGTCGGCGGTTCGTCAGGTCGTCGCGAGCGGACGGATCGCGGTCGGCGCGTGGGCCGGCTCCGTCGCGATGTCCTCGAACTCGTTGACGGACGCGATGTCCGTACCGCTCATCGCGATGTTCGTCACCCGCTCCAGGATCGCCTCGACCACCACCGGCACCCGGAACTCCGCGGCCAGCTTCTTGGCCTCCTCGAAGGCGGGCAGCAGCTGGTCCGGCTCGGTGACGCGGATCGCCTTGCAGCCCAGCCCCTCGACGACCTTGACGTGGTCGACGCCGTACACGCCGATCTCCGGCGAGTTGAGGTTCTCGAACTCCAGGTTGACCTGGAAGTCGATGTCGAAGTTGCGCTGCGCCTGGCGGATCAGCCCCAGGTAGGAGTTGTTCACCAGGACGTGGACGTACGGGATGCGGTGCTGCGCCCCGACGGCCAGCTCCTCCAGCATGAACTGGAAGTCGTAGTCGCCGGAGAGCGCGACCACGGAGCCGTCCGGGTCGGCCGTGGCGACGCCCAGCGCGGCCGGGATGGTCCAGCCGAGCGGGCCCGCCTGCCCGCAGTTGATCCAGTGGCGCGGCCGGTACACGTGCAGCATCTGCGCGCCGGCGATCTGCGAGAGGCCGATCGTGGTGACGTACCGGGTCTCGGGGCCGAACGCCCGGTTCATCTCCTCGTACACCCGCTGCGGCTTCAGCGGCACGTTGTCGAAGTGGGTGCGGCGCTGGAGGGCCGCCCTGCGCTCCTGGGTGGACGCGGCCCACTGCGAGCGGTCCTTGAGCTTCCCGGCCGCCTTCAGTTCGCGCGCCACCTCGACGAACAGCTCCAGCGCCGCCCTGGCGTCGGAGGCGATGCCGAGGTCGGGGGCGAAGATCTTGCCGAGCTGGGTGGGCTCGATGTCCACGTGGACGAACGTGCGGCCCTGGGTGTAGACATCCAGCTTGCCGGTGTGGCGGTTGGCCCAGCGGTTGCCGATGCCGAGGACGAAGTCGGACTCCAGGAAGTTCGCGTTGCCGTAGCGGTGCGAGGTCTGCAGGCCGACCATGCCCGCGTTCAGCTCGTGGTCGTCGGCGATGGCGCCCCAGCCCATCAGGGTCGGGACGACCGGGACGCCGGCCAACTCGGCGAACTCGACGAGGAGTTCGGACGCGTCGGCGTTGATGACGCCGCCGCCCGCGACGAGCAGCGGACGCTCGGAGGAGTTCAGCATCTCCAGCGCCCGCTCGATCTGCTTGCGGGTCGCTGCGGGCTTGTGCACCGGCAGCGGCTCGTACAGGTCGGGGTCGAACTCGATCTCGGTGAGCTGGACGTCGATGGGCAGGTCGATGAGGACCGGGCCGGGACGGCCGGTGCGCATCAGATGGAAGGCCCGCTGGAAGACGCCGGGGACCTGGGCGGCTTCGAGGACGGTCGTCGCGGCCTTGGTGACGGGCGCCGCGATCGAGGCGATGTCGACCGCCTGGAAGTCCTCCTTGTGGAGCACGGCGGTCGGGGCCTGGCCGGTGATGCACAGGATCGGGACGGAGTCGGCGATGGCGGAGTACAGGCCGGTGATCATGTCGGTGCCGGCCGGCCCCGACGTACCGATGCAGACGCCGATGTTCCCCGGGCGCGCCCGGGTGTAGCCCTCCGCCATGTGGGAGGCGCCCTCGACGTGACGGGCGAGCGTGTGATGAACCCCGCCGGAGGCCTTGAGGGCCGCGTAGAAGGGGTTGATCGCCGCGCCCGGCACACCGAACGCGTTGCTGACGCCTTCGCGCTTGAGGATCTCAACTGCCGCTCGGGCAGCGGTCATTCGAGGCATTGAGTGCTCCTGCTCGGACCTGGTGGATTCGGGCTCTGTCGCGCCACCTGAGAGCACCAATTCCGCATTACGGAAATTTGATTCTGTTATACGGAAGTAAATCTAAGGCGAGCCCCGGCGACCGTCAAGAGACGGCGCACGGAGCCGCCGAGTGCGCGCTCCGGTCCACGAAGTACGCCAAGTCCCTCCCCAGGGCCTCCCGCTTGGTGGACGATGGGGGTTTGGAGCGGAGCCGGAGGACGATCATGGTGGAGTCGGTGCCGGTACGCTGCCCCGCCTGCGGCCGCGACCACACGTACAGTCCGCCGGCCTACCCCTGCCCGTGCGGGGCACCGACCGCCCCGCCCGTGCTGCGCGGCGCCCCGGTCGTACCGATCACCCACCGCACCTGGAACGACGACTGGGTGACGGTGCGCTGCCCCGACTGCGGGCGCCTGGACCAGTGGCCGCAGCCGGAGCTGTGCTGCCCGTGCGGGACGGTGCTGCGCGTCCCGGTCCGGCCGGCGGCGCCCGGCGGCGACGCCGCGCCCGAGGACGGGTCCCGGCCCGCCGGGCCCTCGCACATCCCGCTGCCGCGTACGGCCCCGGCGCCCCGGCCCGCGTTCCGGGCCCTCGCGATCCACGGCGCGGGCGACGCGCTCGCGACCGCGGCCCGGTATCTGAGCTGGCTGGGCTACCGCGACGTGGTGCAGCCGTCGCAGCCCTCGCCCGCCCGGATCGACCTGCGGGCCGCCGGGCTGATGGCCCAGGTCGACACGGTCACCCGCCCGACCACCCTGCGCGACGTCGAGTGCCTCTGGCTCAACGCGCTCAGCGCATCGGTCACCGGCATCTTCTTCTCGCTCTCGGGGTACGCGCCGGACGCGGCGGCACGCGCGGACGGCCTGGGCATGCCGCTCTTCGTGCTGGACCCGGCGGGAACGCCTCAGCCGGTCAACAGCCCGGCCGACGAGCTGCTCAGCACCGGGGCCTGAGAGCCTGTCGGGTGACCTCGGATCGGCTGGCGGACGCGGTCTGGTGCGTGCGATTCCAAGGCGGAGGAGGGAGTCGACGCGGAGCGTTGGCGACCGACGACAACGCGGGAAGCGTGCGTGCCAGGGCGTGGCCGCCCGGTCGGAGGTCACCCGACAGGCTCTGAGCCGCGTCCGGGGCGACATACTGGCCGTATGCGCATCCGTACCGCCCGCCGCACCGACCTTCCACTGCTCCAGGACATCGAGCGGGCCGCCGGCGAACCGTTCCGCACGCTCGGCATGTCCGTGATCGCGGACGACGAGCCGCCGCCGCTCGCTCTGCTGGACGAGTACCGCCGGGCCGGCCGCGCCTGGGTGGCCGCGGACCCCGACGACCACCCGGTCGGCTATCTGATCGCCGACCCGGTCGACGGGGCGGCCCACATCGAGCAGGTCTCCGTGCACCCGTCCGCCGCACGGCGCGGCGTGGGCAGCACACTCATCGATCACCTCGCCGGATGGGCGGGCGAACGCGGTCTGGGCGCACTCACGCTCACGACCTTCTCCCACGTCCCCTGGAACGCGCCGTACTACGCCCGCCTCGGCTTCCGCACCCTCGACGCTGCCGAACTCACCGACGGGCTGCGGAAGATCAGGGCACAGGAGGCGGAACACGGCCTCGACCACTGGCCGAGGGTCTGCATGCGGCGCGAGATCCCGCACACCGGGCACCTCCGGCAGCTCACCGGAGCCGACCGGCAACAGTGAGTGCAATCGGTCACGTTCAGGCCAGGGGGCCACAAATGTTCGGCCCGCTGTCAGTGGCGGGCCTTAAGGTAGTGCTCATGGCTTTAACTCCACGGCACACACCACCTGACGACCGGCCGCGCACGTCCCGGCCGACGCCCCCGTCCGCCGCCCAGGCGAACGAGGCGATACGCGCGTTCGTGGACGCGCAGGCCGGCCAGGACTGGTCCTCCGTGGAGTCCGCCGCCTACGAGGTGCTGCTGATCGAATGGGCGGCCGCGACCCGGGGCGTCACCGGCGACATCATCGAGGCCGCCTGACGACGCCCGGGGCGCTCCGGTCCTACTGCCCGTAGACCTCTCGCAGTTCGATCTTCCGGACCTTCCCGCTGACCGTCATCGGGAAGGTCTCCAGGATCCGCAGCTGCCGCGGGATCTTGTAGTGCGCCAACTGCTCGCGGCAGTAGGCCGTCACCTCTTCCAGGCTCGGCGGGTCCGCCGGATCCCTCGGTATGACACAGGCCAGGATCTCCTCGCCGTAGGTGTCGTCCGGCACACCCACCACCTGCACATCGGCGATCTTCGGGTGGCCGTAGAGGAATTCCTCGATCTCCCGGGGATACACGTTCTCGCCGCCGCGGATGATCATGTCCTTGATCCGGCCGACGACCTGTACGTAGCCGTCCTCCCGCATCACCGCGAGGTCACCGGTGTGCATCCAGCGGCCGGCGTCGATGACTTCGGCGGTCCGCTCGGGCTGCTCCCAGTAGCCGAGCATCACGCTGTAGCCACGGGTGCGCAGTTCGCCCGGCGCACCCCGCTCCAGCGTCACCCCGGTCACCGGGTCGACGACCTTGACCTCGATGTGCGGCATCACGCGCCCGACGGTGCCGGTGCGGCGCTCCAGGTCGTCGTCGCGGCGGGTCTGGGTGGAGACCGGCGAGGTCTCCGTCATGCCGTAGCAGATGGACACCTCGTCCATGTGCATCTCGGCGACGACCCGCTTCATCACCTCGACCGGGCAGGGCGATCCGGCCATGATCCCGGTGCGCAGCGAGGAGAGGTCGTACGAGGCGAAGTCCGGGAGGTTCAGCTCCGCGATGAACATGGTGGGGACGCCGTAGAGCGAGGTGCAGCGCTCCTGCTGCACGGCGGCGAGCACGGCGGCGGCCTCGAAGGCGGGGGCCGGGATCACGATGCAGGCGCCGTGCGAGGTGGCGCCCAGATTCCCCATGACCATGCCGAAGCAGTGGTAGAAGGGGACGGGCAGACAGATCCGGTCCTGTTCCGTGTAGGCGACCAGCTCTCCCACGAAGTATCCGTTGTTGAGGATGTTGTGGTGGGAGAGGGTGGCCCCCTTGGGGAAGCCGGTGGTGCCGGAGGTGTACTGGATGTTGATCGGGTCGTCGCAGGACAACTCGGCTTCCCGAGCGGCGAGTTGTTCCTCCGTCACGGATTCGGAGGCAGCCAGCAGTTCGTCCCAGGACGGGTGGCCGATGTAGTGCACGGCGCGCAGCGCGGGGCAGTCGGCGCGGACCTGGCCGACCAGGGCGCGGTAGTCGCTGGTGCGGTGCGAGCGCGAGGCGACCAGGAGCGATATCCCGGCCTGCTTCAGCACGTACTCCAGTTCGTGCGCGCGGTACGCCGGGTTGATGTTGACCATGATGGCGCCGATGCGGGCCGTGGCGTACTGCACGAGCACCCACTCCGGGCAGTTGACCGCCCAGATGCCGACCCGGTCCCCCTTGGCCACCCCCGACGCCATCAGCGCGCGGGCCAGTTCGTCGACCGCCGCGCCGAATTCGGCGTAGGTCCAGCGTCGCCCGGACGCGACGTCCACCAGCGCCTCGCGGTCGCCGAACGTCTCGATCGCGCGGTCCAGATTGCGGCCGATGGTGTCGCCGAGGAGCGCCGTGGTGCCGGTGCCGTGCGCGTAGGAGAGCCGGCTCATCGCAGATCACCCTCGTCGTACTCGGTGCCGGCGCCCTGGGCCGTGCGCTCGCGCAGTTCGATGCGGCGGATCTTGCCGGAGACGGTCTTGGGCAGCTCGGCGAACTCCAGCCTGCGGACCCGCTTGTACGGGGCGAGGACCGATCGCGAGTGCTCGAACAGCACCTTCGCGGTGTCCGGGCCGGGCTCCCAGCCCGCCGCGAGCACGATGTACGCCTTGGGGACGGAGAGCCGGACCGGGTCGGGAGCGGGGACGACGGCGGCCTCGGCGACCGCCTCGTGCTCCAGCAGCGCACTCTCCAGCTCGAAGGGGCTGATCTTGTAGTCGCTCGCCTTGAAGACGTCGTCCGCACGCCCGACGTAGGTGATGTAGCCGTCTGCGTCGCGCGAGCCGATGTCACCGGTGCGGTAGTAGCCGCCCGCCATGGCCTCGGCCGTGCGGTCCGGGTCGCCGTGGTAGCCGGTCATCAGGCCCACCGGGCGGCCGGACAGGTCGAGGGAGATCTCGCCCTCGGCCGCGCCGGGCTCACCGGTGACCGGGTCCAGGAGCTCGACCTTGAAACCGGGGCTGGGCCGTCCCATCGAACCGGCCTTCAGCAGCTGGCCCGGGGTGTTGGCGACCTGGACGGCGGTCTCGGTCTGGCCGAAGCCGTCCCGGATGGTGACGCCCCAGGTGCGCCGCACCGTCTCGATGACCTCCGGGTTCAGCGGCTCACCGGCCGCGACGACCTCGCGCGGCGGGGTCTTCAGCTGGGCGAGATCGGCCTGGATCAGCATCCGCCAGACAGTGGGCGGGGCACAGAAGCTGGTGACGCCGGAGCGGTCCATCTCGGCCATCAGCCGGCCCGCGTCGAAGCGGGTGTAGTTGAAGATGAAGACGGTCGCCTCGGCGCTCCAGGGCGCGAAGAGATTCGACCAGGCGTGCTTGGCCCAGCCGGGCGAGGAGATGTTGAGGTGCACGTCCCCGGGCTTGAGGCCGATCCAGTACATCGTCGACAAGTGGCCCACGGGGTACGAGACATGGGTGTGCTCGACGAGCTTGGGGCTGGCGGTGGTGCCGGAGGTGAAGTAGAGCATCAGCGGCTCGTCGGCGTCGGTCTCCCGGTCCGCCTCGAAGGTCTCCGGCTGCTCGTCGGCTCCGGTGTACGACAGCCAGCCGGGCACGTCCGCGCCGACGGCGAACCGGGTGTAACCGCCGGGCACCTCGTCGAACTTCGCGGTGTCGGTGTCCCGCACCAGGACGTGCCGGACCCGGCCGCGCTCCACCCGGTCACGCAGGTCGACCGGGCCGAGGAGCGGAGTGGCGGGGATGACCACGGCGCGCAGCTTCATCGCGGCGAGGGCGGTCTCCCAGAGCTCGACCTGGTTGCCGAGCATGACGAGGATCCGGTCCCCGGCGCGCACGCCCTGGGCGCGCAGCCAGTTCGCGGCCTGGTTGGACCGGGCGGACATCCGGGCGAAGGACACCTCGGTGCGACCGCCGTCCTCCTCCACGATGTGCAGGGCGGTGCGGTCGTTGTTCTCGGCGATGACGTCGAACCAGTCGAGCGCCCAGTTGAAATGGTCGGTCCTGGGCCAGCTGAAGCCCTCGTAGGCCGCGTGGTAGTCCTCACGGTGTTTCAGCAGAAAGTCCCGGGCGGCCCGGAACGTCTCCGTCGCGCTGGTTGCCGACATGTGCCCTCCTCATTGCGGACCGGACCGGTCACTTAACATCATGTAAACAGTGACCCAGGTCTCACCACCCCCGAACGGGGGTGCAGCGAGGGGGTGGCCGAGCCCCCTGGAGCCGGGCAGAGAGGCGTCAGCGTGCCGGAATCCGTCGATGCGGTCGAGATGCAGACAGCGCTGCTGCGGCTGCGCCGGACCAGTGGGCTGCCGGTGGCCTTCGGCGGGCTGCTCGCCGATGCCCGTCATGCCCGGATCGCCGAGCTGAACGGGGCGCAGACCGCCGCCCTGCGCGGTCTCGTCATCTCGGCGGGCAGCGGGCTCGGCGGCAAGGCTATCGCGCTGTCCCGGCCGTGCGCGGTGACCGACTACCACTCCTCGCGCCACATCAGCCACGAGTACGACCTGGCGGTCGCGGCGGAGGGCCTGCGCTCGGTGGTCGCGGTCCCCGTCGTGGTGCGGCGCAAGGTGCGCGGCGTGCTGTACGGGGCGCTGCGCAAGCCGATCACGCTCGGGGACCGTACGTTCGACGCGGCGGTGGCCGCCGCCCGCGATGTGGAGCAGGCCCTGGTGGTACGGGACGAGGTGCAGCAGCTGCTGGCGGTGACCCGGGAGCAGATCACGGACCCGAGAGCGGCCCCGGAGGCGTGGGAGGACGTCCGCGAGGCCCACCGCGAGCTGCGGGCCCTGGTCCCGAAGGTCATCGACCCGGCGCTGCGCGACGAACTGCTCGCGGTGTGCGGGCGGCTCGCCTCGGCGGCCGGGGCCCGTACGCCGAAGCCCTGCGAGGTGCAGCTGGCGCCGCGCGAGCTGGACGTGCTGGCCTGCGTGGCGGCGGGGGCCACGAACGCGGTGGCGGCGGAGCGGCTCGGGCTGCGGCCGGAGACGGTGAAGGGCTATCTGCGTTCGGCGATGCGCAAGCTGGGGGCGCACACCCGTCTGGAGGCGGTGGTGGCCGCCCGGCGCGCGGGGCTGCTGCCGTAGGTGACCCCGCTCCGTGCCCCGGGCATGTCCGCTCACGGTCCGAAGCCACCCGCTGTCCGGGGCCGGCTCACTCCCCGAAGTCGACGAAGTCCGCGAACCGGATGTCGTGGCCGTCGGTACCGCCCGGCGCCGTCGTCATGACGGAGAGCATCCGTACCGCCTCTTCCGTGACCGCGTCGCGCTCCGCCCGGCCGAGCCTGCCGAGTGGCTGAACGGTGAGCGGCGCCGCCCCGGATCCCGGACGTCCGGCACCGTCGCCCAGCCGCCAGATCGCCGCGAGGAACCCGTCGACGAGCACCGTGCCGTACGCCTGATTGCCGTTCCCGTTGCGCCCGTGGAACTGCGGCGGGATCACCCGGGTGCGGTCCGCGTGGCCGAGCAGCACATTGTCGAACTCGGGCAGGAAGCGCGGCGGGGCCGGGGTGTCCTCGTCCGGGCGCGGCGCGTCCGGCAGGTCGAAGAGTTCGGCACCGTTCTCGTCCCGGAAGGTGACGAGCTGCGGCCGCAGCCGCTCGAACACCTCCCGCAGCCGGGTCAGTCCGGCCCACATCTGCATGTCCTTCACCGAGGCCGGCCCGAAGGCGGCGAGATAGCGCAGCACCGTGGCATCCGGCGCGGGGGCCGGCCCGGACGGGGCACCGAGCCAGTGCTCGGCGGTGGTCAGCGCGACCTGGCCGCTCCTCCCCCACACCCCGCGCGGGGTCACCTGGACCAGCGGCAGCAGGCAGCGGGCGGCCACGCCCAGGGCCTGCGGGTCGGCGTCCGGCCACGCGACGAGCAGCTCCTCGCGGATCTCCTTGGGCGTACGGGGCCGCTCCTCGACGAATTCCCTGCTCACCGACCTGAGCCGGTCGAGGTCCACCCCGACGAGCCCCTTGCGGAAGGTGGTGAGCTCCCGGTCGCGCGCCGCCTGGACAAGCGGGCGCAGGGTGAGCGCGTCGGCGGCGGTGTGCATATGGATGGTGGAGCGCATGGTGACGATACGGACCACCTCGCGGGACTCCATCAGCACGGCGAGCTCGGCGGGGCCGAAGCCGTCGAGGCGGGCGCAGAGCTGGTAGTAGGGCGGTTTGGTGTTCTGTGCCTGAAGACCGACCAGATGCTCCACGGCGTCCTTCGCGGACATCGCGGTCCGGCGCAGCAGCAGCTGGCGCTCCAGCGTGGCGCGGCTCAGCGCGCGGGGGGAGAGCACAGTGGGTGCGGCGGGGTTCCTGGTGGCCATGGAGGCACGCTACGCGCCCTTGCGGACAGCTTCGGTCCTCGTCGTCGAGCGTGCTCCGATCCGTGCGCCCCGCCATGCCGCCGCGGCGCAGGACCCGGGATCCCGGGGCGCCCGCCCGCATCATGGGTCGGTGATCAGTGTCCTGTTCGCCATCCTCACCGCGCTCAGCAACGGCACCGCCTCCGTGCTTCAGCGCCGTGCCGCCCGCACCGTCCCCGACAGCGAGGCGATGCACCTCTCACTGATCGGGCATCTGCTGCGCCAGCGGCTGTGGCTCGCCGGGATCGGTCTGGTGATCGTCGCGGCCGTCTGCCAGGCCGTGGCACTGGCCACCGGACCGATCGCCGTGGTCCAGCCGATCTTTGTGATCGAGCTGCCCGCCACACTGCTGATGGCCGCGTTCGTCATGCGCGTCCGGCTGCCCCGGCGGGTCTGGTACGGGGTGGCGGCCGTGACGCTCGGGCTGGCCCTGGGCATGGCCTCCGCGGCCCCCGGCGGCGGCAGTACGTCCGTGCACGGCGCGGCCTGGATCCCCGCGCTGATCCTGACCGGCCTCTTCGAGGCCGCACTGATCGGCGCGGCCCTGAGCAGCCGCGGCAACACCCGGGGCGCGCTGCTCGGCCTCGCCGCCGCGTGCGGGTACGCCCTGACGGCCGCGCTCATGAAGGACGCCATGGCACGGCTCGAAGGGGGCGGCGGAGCGGTGGCGCTCCTGATGTCCTGGCAGCTGTACGCCACCGCGGCGGCCGGGGTGGGCGCCCTGTTCCTCCTCCAGAACGCCCTCCAGGCCGGCACGCTGGTCGCCGTCCAGCCGATGCTGACCCTCGGAGACGCCCTGATCAGCGTGGTGTACGGGGTGACGCTGTTCGGCGAGGAGCTGCGCACCGGATGGTGGGTGCTGCCCGAGCTGGTCGCGCTCGCCCTGATCACGGCGGGCTGCGTGGAGCTGGCCCGCTCCCCGCTGGCGGCCGGAAATCCGGCCCCGCCCGCCCGCAGGGTCAGGTGAGCCGTCCGCCGCCCGGCCCGGGATGGGGTTGATTGCTCTCGATCGGGTCGCGCCGCCCGACCGCTCGGGGCTATTCTCCGGTCGAGCCATGTGTGGTGTACGGGCAAGGGGCCCGGTTTCATTTCTGGGGGTCGGTGTGGTTTCTGGTCGCGTTGTGCGGTTCGACGGAGCTCGGGGATACGGCTTCATCGCACCCGATCACGGGGGTGAGGACGTCTTCCTCCATGTGAACGACATGCTGATCCCCGAGTCCTACGTACACACGGGTACGGCGGTCGAGTTCGAGATCGAGGACGGCGACCGCGGGCTGAAGGCATCGTCCGTCCGGCTCGCCGAGGGGCCCGACGGGAAGCCCCTGACTCCGCCGAGGCCCGTGGCCGTCACCGCCTCCGGAGCGGCCGACGACGACACCCTGTGCGACGTGCTCAGCGCGGCCGAGTACACCAGGGACGTGACCGATGTCCTGCTGGAGTCCGCTCCTTCACTGACGGGCGCTCAGATCCTCCAGATCCGGCGCGGGTTGCTGCAGTTCGCCAAGAACCACGGCTGGACCGAGGGCTGACGGCCGTCCCCCGGCACCGGGCCGTCCGCCCGCTCAGCCGCTCGGCTCCCGCACCACCAGCGGGGTGCCGAGCACCTGGTGTCCGCCGCTGGCGAGCATGCGCACCTCGCCCCGGTCGCTGATCTCCGCGCGCACGATTCCGGTCTCGTCCTCGTAGATCGGGTACCCGCCCGCCCCGGACTGCGCCGTGCGCCGGACGGTCACTGTGTCGTCCTCCACTGCGGACGCCTGAAATACCAACTGGTAGCTCTCCGGGTAATCCATGTCCGTTCTCCGATGCGGATGGGGCAGGCATGTTCCGCCCACCTCTTCCATCGTCCCTCCGACCGGCCCGCACCGCCCGAGCAGCGGCCCACGGCTGCGGGCTCATGCCCGAGCCACTTATCCTGAACGCATACGGGCGGTTCGACCGCACTCGGGTACCTATCGCATGAATAGCCCCCTTTCTCCCGAGTCGTGCGCACGGCATGCACGCCCGGGATCCCCGAAGCCGGGAAGGGACACACCATGATGGATGCCGACAGGGGAGACGATGTCTACCAGCCCCAGCAGCCGGAGGCCTCGGACCTCGCCGAGCAGCTCGACGTCGAGGACACCCTGGACAACCGGGGGCTGACCGACGCACTCGACGAGGGCTACTCCCCGCCCGAGCGGCCGTGGGCGGTGGAGGACCGGGGCACCACCGCCGCCGAACAGCACGACGGCGAGTCACTGGACGGCCGCCTGGCCCGCGAACTCCCCGAGTTCCCCGGTGCCGACGGCGACGGCATGGGGGATCTGCCCGACGGCGACGGCGAGCTCTGGGACGCGGAGGTCGGTACGGTACGCGCCGGGCGGCTCACCCGGCAGCTGGACATCGACGAGCCGGACACCATGGCGGGCGAGGACGTCGGGATCGACGGGGCCGCGGCATCGGCCGAGGAAGCCGCCATGCACGTGGTGTCGGACAGCCAGGGATGAGACGGCGGCCCGCCGCCCCCGCCGCCCGTCCGACCATGACTTCGGAGGTAATCGACGCCTTTCCCGCCATCGGAGATCGTGTTCCTCACGAGCCCACCAGGGCCCGGCCCGAGGGCCGGTACGCGAGGAGAGGAACAGCACGATGACCGCATACGAGGACGCCGTTCAGCGCTACTTCGCCGCCTGGAACGCGACCGCCGCCGAGGATCTGGCGAAGGCCGTCGAGGCCGCCTTCACCGAGAGCGCCACCTACACCGACCCGCTGGCCGATGTGAGCGGCCACGAGGGGCTCACGGCTGTGATCGACGGCGCCCATCAGCAGTTCCCCGGTTTCGAGTTCCGGATCACCGGCACGCCGGACGGACATCACGACATCGTGCGCTTCAGCTGGGAGCTGGTCTCCACCACCGACGGTTCGGCGCCCGTCGCCGGGTCGGACGTGATCACCCTCGCCGACGACGGACGCATCGCCTCGGTCAGCGGCTTCCTCGACCGGGTGCCCGGCGCCTGAGCGTCCGACGGGAGGCGGGCCCGGCACCGCACGGCCCGCCTCAGGCCGGCTCGTCGAGGAACTTCCCGCCCTCCAGAAGGGTCTTGAGCGTCGACAGGATCGCGACCCAGCCGCCGCTGACGCCTTCCAGCATCCTGCTGTCGGGGCTGTCGAACCCGTCGTGGGTGATCGTCAGCTTGATCCCCATCTCGGGCTCCTCGGCCGGCTCGATGTCGAAGGCGACCTTGGACCGCTCCCGGACGGCCTTCTCCCACTCCGCGTCCGAGGCGAAGTCGAACATCTGGCGGTGCATGGGCTGCAGGGTGTGCCAGGTGTACGAGAGCCGCCTGCCGGGATCCGCCTCCAGGACGCGCTGACCGACCTCCTCGAACTCACCGTCCGGGTCCATCTTCCAGCGGACCGGTGCGCCGGCCTCCCAGGTCGAATCGGGGCCGTATCCGCCCATGTAGATCTTGATGAGTTCGGGGTCGGTCAGCGCCTGATAGAGCTTCTCGGCGGTGGTCTGGATGTAGATGACGTAGACGAACTCGGGCTTGTCCATGACCGTTCCTTCCAGGGTCTGATCGGGGTGGGACAGCGCGGTCGGCAGTGGTGTTCGTGCGTGGTCCGGGCAGGTCCTACGGGGTGTCGGCGAAGTCCGGTCCGGCCGGTGACCGTGACGCCCGCGACTGCGCCGGGAGTGCCGCGAGTCCGGGTGCCGCTTCCAGCGGGCGGTCGGTGAAGAAGCGGGCGGCGAGGTCCGCGACGTCGTCCGGGCGCTCCAGGACGACCCAGTGGTCGGACTCCCCGATCGTGACGAACCGGCTGCCCTCGATCGTGGTGGCGAAGGCCCGCTGCCGCTCGGGCGAGGTCACCGTGTCGTGCTCACCCGCGAAGACCAGGGCCGGTACACCGGCCAGTCCGCCGGAGAAGTCCGGCCGCCGGCCCAGTGCCCGGTGCAGCGACTGCGCGGCGTGCGGGGAGTGGGTGAGGGCGTACAGGAACGAGCGCCGCACATAGCGTCGCGCCAACTCGCCCCGGTGGACGTACCGTTCGGGGTCCTGACACATCAGCACCCCGGCGGCCAGACCGGCGAGCCCCTCCAGGTCGCCGGTGTCCAGCCGGGAGACGGCGCGGCCCCACTGGGCCCGCTGGCCGTCGGTGATGTGGACGGGTACCCCGCCGAGGATCAGCCGGGCGATCCGGCCGGGGTTCCGGCGGGCGCAGCCGAAGGCGATCGAGGTGCCGTAGGAGAACCCGAAGAGGTTGACCCTGGGCACGTCCAGATCGTCGATGATTCCGGTGACGGCGTCGTACAGGACGTCGTCGCCCGCACCGGGCGGGAGCGGGTCCGCGTCGCCCATGCCGGGCAGGTCGGCCGTGACCACGGAGGCGATCGGCCCCAGGTGGTCGTCCATCTGCGGCCAGCCGTACATCCCCTGGAGCGCGCCGCCGAGAATGACGACCGGTTCGGTGTGCGGCGAGGACTGCCTCAGGACCCGGTAGCCGTAGCGCAGCCCGTCCACCGACAGGGTCCGGATGATCTCGTCGGCCATGGTTCCGTGCCTCTTGGTTTCCGGGTCAGGCCCTGGTGAGAACGAGTGCGGCGTTGTGTCCGCCGAAACCGAGCGAGGTCTTGACGGCCGCGTCGAACGTTCCCGGCCGGGCCTCCTTGCTCACCACTTCGATGGGGATCGCGGGGTCGGGGGCGTCGAGGTTCACGGTGGGCGGTACGAGCCGGTGCTGGAGCGCCAGCACGGTCAGCGCGGTCTCGATGCCGCCGGCGGCGCCCAGGGTGTGTCCGGTCATCGCCTTCGTCGAGGTGACCAGGGGGTGCTCACCGAGGACCCGGCGCAGCATCGTCGCCTCGATGAGGTCGTTGGAGACGGTCGAGGTGCCGTGGGCGTTGACATGGCCGATGTCCCCGGCCCCGATTCCGGCGTCCGCGAGCGCGAAACGCAGGGCCCGTTCGATGCCCAGGCCCTCGGGGTCGGGGGCGACGGCGGAGTAGGCATCGCTGGAGGCGCCGTATCCCGCGATATGTGCGCGGACGGTGGCGCCGCGGGCTCGGGCGTGCTCCGGCCGTTCCAGGACGAGGAGTCCGGCGCCCTCGCCGACGACGAAGCCGTCCCGGTGGGTGTCGAACGGGCGGCAGGCCGCCTCGGGGTCCTCACGCCGGGTGGAGACGGCCTTGAGCTGGCAGGCACTGGCGATCAGCAGTCGGGAGCAGACCGATTCGGCACCGCCCGCGATGACGATGTCGCAGGCCCCGGTGCGCAGCATCTGGTGGGCGGTGCCGACGGCGACGGTGCCGGAGGAGCAGGCGGTGGAGACGGCCTGACTCGGGCCGAGGGCGCCCAGGTCGGTGGCGACGCTGCTGGCCGCGCCGTTGACGACGGTGAGCGGGGCGAGCTTCGGGGAGACACGGCGTGCGCCGCGTTCGGTGAGGGTGGTGTGCTGCTCGTCGTAGAACGGCAGTCCGCCGTGCGCGGAGCCGATGACGACGGCGACCCGTCCGCCGTCCCAGACCGAGGGGTCGAGACCGGCGTCGGCGACGGCCTCGCGGGCCGCGATGACGGCCAGTTGCGAGAAGCGGTCCATCAGCCGCGCGGTCGCCACCCCGAGCAGCGCCCTCGGGTCGAGGCCGGTGATGGTGTACATGAAGTCGCAGGGCAGGCCGTGGAGTTCGGGCCGGTGCGCGACCGACGGCGCGGTCGACGCCTCGGAGACCGTGCGCCAGGTCGCCTCGGCCCCGGTGCCCGCGGCGGTCACCATGCCGATCCCGGTGACGGCGGCGGCGAACGGCTCGGGGCGGTACGGACGGCCCGTCACGCGGCGGCCTTGCGGTGCACCGCGTCGACGAGATGGCCGACGGTGTCCCGCGAGGTCAGCTGGACGTCGTCCAGATCGACGCCCATCCGGTCCTCGATGAGCAGCCGCAGCTCCTCCAGCGCCAGTGAGTCGAGACTGAGATGACGGAGCGACACCTCGGGCCGGATGGCGAGCGGATCGGTGCCGAAGTTCGCCACCAGCAAGGTGTTGATCTCTTCTGCCGTGCTCATGCGGCGCTCCTGCGCTCTCGTACGCGGTGACGCCCTGCCGCGTGAGGTATGAGTGCCATCGGGGGACGCCGGCTGGTCCGGAGGAACCATTTATACGCCTTCGCGAAGGTAGATCCGATCCGCGTTCCCCCGTGCGGTGGGGGGTCGTCCAGGTGTACGAATCCATACGGTTTACGGCGAGCGACAGGCCTCCCGCCGCCCATGACCGGCCCGTACACTCCGCGATCATGACGATCGACACGACTCATGCCGACGGACCCGCGCTCTTCCCGACGATGTCCACCATGCGCGCGATGCGCCGCCTGAAGCCGGAACCGGTGCCGGACGAGACGCTGGAGCAGCTCATACAGGCCGCCGTCTGGGGTCCCAGCGGCGGCAACATGCAGTGCTACGAATACGTCGTGGTGACCGACCGCGAGGTGATGGCGCGTCTGGCGCCGCTGTGGAAGCGGTGCGTGGACGCCTATCTGGCGACGACGGGGAAGTACGCGCCGAAAGGCATGGACGAGGCGGCGTACGGCCGGATGGTCGCCGCGATCGAGTACCAGCGCGACCACTTCGCCGATACGCCGGCGCTGATCGTGCCCTGTTACCGGTTCCCGGAGCCGCGCCTGGACGAGGAGGGGCTGCTGGCCTCAGCACAGGCACTCGGACCGGCCGCGACCGAGCACATGATGAACATCGGGACGCGCTTCCAGGCGCTCGCCGAGGGCTCCTGCGTCTACCCGGGTGTGCAGAACGTCCTCCTCGCCGCGCGGGCCCTGGGGCTCGCGGCGAACATCACCATCTGGCACCTGATGCTGGAGCAGGAGTGGAAGGAGGCCCTCGGCATCCCCGAGGACATGCACACCTACGCCGCCATTCCGGTCGGGTGGCCGCAGGGCAACTTCGGGCCGGTACGGCGCCGCCCGGTGGCGGACGTCATCCACCGCGACCGCTGGTAGCCCGGGGCCGCCCGCCCGGCCCGGTGACGCCCCATCCGCTCACCGGGCAGGCCTCGTAATCCCGCAAACCCCATTGGAGTGAAAGGGAGTTCGACACACCGGCAGATGATTGTCATGCCCTGGACAGATAGATACGCTGAGCGGGCTTCGCGGCCCCTCGGCCCACCCCACTCGGGCCCGGGGGCCGTTCTCTTCTCCCCCACCGAGCAGGAGCAGGTATGCCCAGCCGCGCCGCAGCCCACGCAAAGGGCCGCGCATCCGTCCTGGCGGCCCTCACCGCCACCGTCCTCACCGTGACCGGCTCGCCGGCCCTCGCCGCACCGGACGGCGGCCACCCGATGAACCGGGCGTTCGCGCGGGCCGCCGCGCAGTTCGACGTACCGCGCGATCTGCTCGCCGCCGTCGGTTACGGCGAGACCCGGCTCGACAGCCACTCCGGGCACCCCAGCCAGGCCAACGGCTATGGCGTGATGCATCTGGTGAGCAACCCCACGAACCGCACGCTGGAACGGGCGGCGGCCCTCACCGGCAAGCCCCTCGCCGAGCTCCGCACCGACACCGGGGCCAACATCCTGGGCGGCGCGGCGGTGCTGCGCAGCTACGCGGACAAGCTCGGCCTCGACGCCCGGGACCGCGACGACATCGACGCCTGGTACCCGGCCGTCGCCCGGTACGGCGGCGCGCGGGGACCCGCCGCCGCCCTCTACGCCGACACCGTCTACAGCTTCCTGGCCGACGGGCTCAGGGCGGTCGTCCCCGGCGGTGAGCGGATCTCGGTGACGAGCCGTCCGGTCGCCCCGCAGAAGGGTTCGCTCTCCGCCGCCGGCGTGCGCACCCAGAGCCCCGACTACCCGTCGGCGCTGTGGGTCCCGGCCGACCCGCACAACTTCGCGGCGGGCCGCTCGGCGAAGATCGACAAGGTGATCGTCCATGTCACGCAGGGCTCGTACGCGGGCTCGATCAGCTGGTTCCAGAACCCGACCGCGGAGGTGAGCGCCCACTACGTGGTGCGCTCCTCCGACGGCGAGATCACCCAGACGGTGCGCGACAGCGACACCGCGTACCACGCCAGGAGCGCCAACTCCTCGGCGCTCGGCATCGAGCACGAGGGGTTCATCGACGACCCGTCCTGGTTCACGGACACGATGTACCGGTCGTCGGCGGCCCTGACCACGTACCTGTGCGACCGGTACGGGATCCCGAAGGACCGGGCGCACATCATCGGGCACAGCGAGGCACCGGGCAACGACCACACCGATCCGGGGCCCTACTGGGACTGGACGCGCTACATGCAGCTGGTCGGCGGGGACACCCGCGGCGGCGACAGCGCCGACGGGCTGAGCTTCGCCTCGTACGCGACCCAGCAGAGCGGCTCGACGGGTGCCCAGGTCAAGGCGGTCCAGCAGCTGCTGAACGACCAGGGCTACACCGCGGGCGCGGTGGACGGCAGCTTCGGCCCGGCCACGAAGACCGCGGTGACGGCGTATCAGGCGGCCCGCGGGCTGGACGCCGACGGTGTGGTGGGGGCCAGGACCTGGACCGCGCTGCTGTCGGCCGGCGCGACACCGAGCCTCCAGCAGGGTGCCTCGGGCGACGGGGTGAAGCGGCTCCAGCGCTCGCTGACCGCGGCGCTCGGCTCGACGGTCGGCGTCGACGGCAGCTTCGGCCCGGCGACGGTGACCGCGGTGCGCGGCTATCAGACGAGCCGGGGACTGACGGCCGACGGCGTCGTGGGACCGGACACCTGGGCGGCGCTGCAGACGGGGCGCTGACGTCCGTCACCACGGGCGGGGCGGGGTGCGTGCGGATCGCCCCGCCCCGCGCGCACCTCTCGCACGACCCCGCTCCCGCCCTCCGGACCCATGTCACGTTCAAGTAACCTGCCGGAAACCCTTGACGTTTCTCCTGGCTCGTTCTTAACCTCACTGCGTAGTTCGCATTCCTTGCAGTTCACGTGCTGCGGCGCTTTCCGCAGTGTTTTGACAGGCACAGACATAGACCACCTGTCGGTGGTTTCGTCATGCCTGTTTTTTTGTGCTCCCCGTGCCGCCGATGGGTCTTCCTCGAAGGCGGATTCATGGCACAACGTCCGAGCGTCAAAGGCGTCGCCGACGTCGTTGCGCTCATCGATGGGCTGGGAAAGATCACCGGCCGGGCGCAGGTCATCTGGTTCCTCGTGTTCGGCGGGCTGTTTCTCGACGCCTATTCGAACGCCGCGCTGAGCGCCGGTCTGGGGCCCATGACGTCCCAGATGGAGCTCACCAGCACCCAGGTCTCGATCCTCACGGCCACCGCTCCGGCCCTGGCGATCATCTTCAACCCGGTCGGCGGCTGGCTCGCCACCCGGATCGGCCGTGTTCCCCCGCTTCTCATCGCCAAGGTGTTCGCCATCGCGGGCGCCCTGCTGGCCGCCTTCGCCGGTGACTTCACCGTGGTCTGGTTCGGCCGGGTCCTGGTGGGCGTCGCGTACGGCATCGACTTCGCCGTCGCCATGGCGCTGCTCGCCGAGTACACGCCCGCGAAGCTGGGCGGGCGGCTGAACCTGTGGCAGGCCGTCTGGTACGTCGCCACCACCAGCAACCTCGCGCTCGCCCTGCTCTTCTTCAACCTGGACGTCGGCGCGGACATCTGGCGCTGGTCGGTCGGCTCGGCCGCGGTCGTCGCCGCCGCCCTGCTCCTGGGCCAGTGGCTGATGCTGCGGGAGAGCCCCACCTGGCTGGCGAGCAAGGGCCGGCTGGACGAGGCCGTCGTCAACCTGGACAAGATCTACAAGATCAAGGCCGTCGCCGGGAAGCCCGACGAGGCGACCCGCGCCGCCACCGAGGCGCCCGCCATCGGTTTCCGCCAGGCCGGACTGCTCTTCAAGGGCGAGTACCTGCCGCGCACGGTCCTCTCCTCGGTCATCTCGCTCGGCCAGTCGATGCAGTACTTCGCGGTCGGCTGGTACCTCCCGCTGATCAGCCTGACGATCTTCGGCGAGAGCTTCGAGAAGGCCACCATCGGCTCGATGGTCTTCAACGCCTTCGGAATCGCGGGCGGGCTCCTCTCCGCCTACTTCGGCCGCCGGCTCGGGCTGCGTCTCAGCTCCGCCGCCGGGTTCGCCGGTGTCTTCGTGGCGCTGCTCGCGATGGGGCTGACCTTCGAGAAGGTGCCCACCGCCGTGGCGTTCCTGCTGCCGGTGCTGTTCATCCTCTGCCACTCCGCGGGCCCCGGCGCCAACGGCAAGTCCATCGCCGCCCTCTCGTACAGCAGCGACGTCCGCGCGCTCGGCACCGGTGTCACCGGGATGGTCGGCAGCTTCGGCAGTGTCGTCGGGCTGTACGTCTTCCCGCAGATCAAGGACTCGCTGGGGCTCGCCGACACCTTCCTGGTGCTCTCCGTCGTGCCGCTGCTCGGCCTGATCACCTGCCTGGCGATCAAGTGGGACCCCACGAAGGCCGCCTCCCCCGACGAGGTCGCCGGGCAGGACCGGGCCGCCGTCGGCACCCAGGCGGGTCCGTCGGAATCCGCGGGGTCCGTGACCGCGCGCTGACCGGCCACCGGGCCTGTCGCACCACACGATGGTCCCCTCCCCTCTCTTCCCCTCCGCACAGCTCGCTCGCGATGCTCGCAATGAAAGGGCCGCAATGACGCAGACGTTCCCCGGCGCCGCCCCACGGCGCGGTGTGCTGTCCATCGACGAGGGCACCACGGGCACCCGGGCCGGAGTCGTCCTCGACTCGGGCGCCGCCCACGAGGTGTTCTACCGGTCGATCAAGGTCAGCCATCCGGACGACCTCTCGGTCGAGCAGGACCCGATGGAGATCTGGACCGCCACCGTCGAGGTGGCACGCCGGGCCGTCGGCCGGGCCCGCGAGGAGGGCATCGGGATCACCGCGGTGGCGCTCTCCACCCAGCGGGCCACCGCGATGCTGTGGGACCGGGTGACCGGGCGGCCGCTGCTGCCCGCGGTGGTGTGGCAGGACCGGCGGCACGCGGCCGAGCTCACCGCGTACGAGGCGGAGTGGGACGCCGCCCTGCTGGCCCGGCAGGGCCGGCCGGTCGGCGCCCGCGCACCGTTCCTCTGGGCCGCCCGGCAGATCGCCGCGCACCCGGAGGTGGCCGCCGCGCACCGCGAGGGCCGGCTGCTCTTCGGCACCGTCGACACCTGGCTGATCTGGCGGCTCACCGGCGGCGCCGTGCACGCCACGACGCCGACGAACGCCGCCTCCACCGGTGGTTACCTCCTGGAGCGGCACGCCTGGGACGAGGAGTGGATCAGCCACCTCGGTTTCCCCCTCGACCTGCTCCCGGAGCTCCGCTCCGACGACGCCGGATTCGGTACCACCGACCCGGCCGCCCTCGGGATCGCCGTCCCGCTGGCCGCCTCCATGGGCGACCAGCACGCCGCACTCGTCGCGCTCGGCGGCCTCGCCGCCGGGCAGGGCATGTGCGTGTACGGGACCGGCGCCTTCGTCGACGCGGCGACCGGCACCACGCCCGCCCTGCCCCGGCCGGACATCTCCGGGGTGCTCGCCCAGCCCGGCCGGCGGCAGGGCGACATCAGCCACTACAGCCTGGAGGCCTACACCTCCACGGCGGGATCGGCGCTGCGCTGGCTCTGCGACGACCTGGGCCTGTTCGCATCGCCGAAGGAGCTCGGTGAGGAGGCGGGCCGGGTCCCCACCCGGCCGGGCCGCACCCCGCGTTTCGTCCCGGCGCTCGCCGGGGTCCGTACGCCGGTCTGGCACCCGGAGGCCACCGCATCCCTCACCGGGCTCACCCTCGCCACCACCCGCGCCGACCTCGCCCGCGCCGTGCTCGACGGGATCGCGCACTCGGTGTGCGACCTGATCGACGGGGTCGCCGACACCATGGGCACACCGTTCACCCGGCTCCGGGTCGGTGGCGGTGTCTCCGGCAGCGACCCGCTCATGCGGATCCAGGCCGATCTGACCGACCTGCCGCTGGAGCGGGTCTCCGACTCCGCCACCGCCAGCCTGCGGGGCACCGCGTATCTCGCCGGTGTCGCCCAGGGCCTGTGGTCCTCGCTCGAAGAGGTCGTCGAGGCACAGCCGCTCGGCCGGATCTTCGAGCCCTCGATCACGGCGGCCGAGCGCACCGCACAGCGGTCCGCCTGGCGCGACGTGCTGATCGCCCACCTCGGCGACCCGGCGCTGCTCCCCCTGAAGGACCCCGAACCTCACACCCCCCACTGACGGCCCCCGACCGTCGCACCGGCGGTCCGTACCGACCACGCGGCCGCCGCACCGAAACACCAGGAGTTGATGTTGTGATCACCATGCCCGCCCGGAAGCCGCGGCGCAGCGCCGCGGCGACCCGCCGAACGCCCCTGCTGCTCGACCGGGCAGCCCTCAAGCGCCGGCTGGCCGACGACACGTACGACGTACTCGTCATAGGCGGCGGCATCACCGGGGCGTACGCCGTGCTCGACGCGGCCTCGCGCGGGCTTCGCGCGGCGCTGGTCGAGAAGGACGACTTCGCCTCCGGTACGTCGTCGAAGTCCTCGAAGATGGTGCACGGCGGCCTGCGCTACATCGAGCAGGGCAACGTCAACCTGGTCCGCCACTCGCTCCTGGAGCGTCACCGCTTCCGCAAGAACGCCCCGCACCTGGTGCACCGGCTGCCGTTCCTCTTCCCGATCCTGGAGAAGGAGGGCATCTTCGACGCCCGCCTCGCCAAGGGTTTCGAGGGTCTGCTGTGGACGTACGACCTGGTCGGCGGCTGGCGGATCGGCAAGCTGCACCAGCGGCTCACCGTCCCCGAGGTCCTCGCGCAGGCGCCGACGCTGCGCGCGGAGAACCTCAAGGGCGGGCTGATGTACTTCGACGCCCGCACCGATGACGCCCGCCTCGTCCTCACCATCGTCCGGACCGCGGCGGCGCTCGGTGCGACGATCCTCAACGGTGCCAGGGCCGAGGGTCTGCTGATGCAGATGGGCAAGGTGGCCGGTGCCCGGGTCTCGGCGGACGGCGACACCTTCGACATCCGTGCGCGGGCCGTCGTCAACGCCACCGGCGTATGGACCGACGAGCTCGACGCGAAGGCGGACGACGGCCACAAGCCGCAGGTCAGGCCCGCCAAGGGCGTCCACATCGTGGTCCCGTGGGACAAGGTGCGGATCAACTGCACGGTCACCGTGCCGATCCCCGGCCGGGCCCGCCGCGCGACCTGCACCCGCTGGGGCAACAGCGTCGTGCTCGGCACCACCGACGAGGACTACCAGGGCTCCCCCGACGATGTGCACTGCACCCGCGAGGAGATGGACTTCCTGCTGGAGGGCGCCAACACCGCCTTCGAGGGGAAGCTCACCCCGGACGACGTGGTCGGCTCCATCGGCGGTCTGCGCCCGCTGGTCGGCGGCAAGGAGGGCGCGACCCTCGACATGCGCCGCGACCACCACATCACCATCGGCCGCACCGGCATGGTGACGGTGACCGGCGGCAAGCTCACCACCAGCCGGCACATGGGCGAACTCGTCATCGACAAGGTGATGACCGTCCTCGGCCGCAAGGGCAGGAGCCGCACCACCGACCTCCCGCTGCTCGGCGGCGCCGGTTACGACGCCGAGGCCGTCGCTGCCTCCGGCGGCATCGCCGCGCACCTCGGCGAGCGCTTCGGCACCGAGGCCCGCTTCGTCGGCGACCTGATCCAGGACGACCCGACGCTGGCCGAGCCGATCGTCGCGGGCCTCCCGTACACCAAGGCGGAGGTCGTGTACGCGGCCCGCGCCGAACTGGCCCGCTCGGTCGACGACGTGCTCTCCCGCCGGATGCGCGCCCGGCTGTTCGCCCGGGACGCGTCCGCCGACGCCGCCGGGGCCGTGGGCGCGATCCTCGGCCGGGAACTGAACCTCACTCAGGCCGAGGTGGAGCGTTCGGTCTCCGAGTACCTCGCGGCCGTCCGTCACGAAAAGTCCGTACTCCTCGAAGGGGCAGCAGCATGATCAGCCGTCAGACCATCACCCACCCGTTCAACCGGGGCAACTACACGATCGGCGCCCCCAGCTTCGCCAAGTGGGCGCAGAACACCCCGATCGGGGACGGCGAGGCCGCCCTCCAGATCGACCCGGTCGAGGTCCCCGAGACCGTGATCGAGGCGCTGCGCGAGGCCGCGCACGCGGTGCACACCGCCCGCGAGGAGGTCGTCACCCGGACCCGTGACTGGTGGGCCGGCTCGATGATCGGCGAGACCGAGGGCCGTCCCGCGACGCCGGACGCCGTGATCGTCGAGGCGGCCGACGCCGACCAGGTCGCGGCCGTGCTGCGGATCTGCCACGAGGCCGGCATCCCGGTCACCCCGTCCGCCGGCCGCTCCAACGTCACCGGTGCGGCGCTCCCCGTCTTCGGCGGCGTCGTCCTGGACGTCTGCGGGCTGAACGAGATCACCGGCTTCGACGCCGAGTCGAACGTCGTGGACGTCCAGGCCGGCATGTTCGGCGACCTCTTCGAGAAGCAGCTCCAGGAGGAGTACGGCGTCACCACCGGCCACTGGCCGTCCGCGTTCGCCGTCTCCACGGTCGGCGGCTGGATCGCCTGCCGCGGCGCCGGTCAGCTCTCCACCCGGTACGGCAAGATCGAGGACATGGTCGTCGGCGTGGACGTCGTGCACGCGGACGGTACGCGTGCCACGTACGGCGACTACGCCCGCGCCGCGGTCGGCCCGGACCTGCGCCAGCTGTTCGTCGGTTCGGAGGGCACCCTCGGCGTCATCGTCTCGGCGCGGCTGCGGGTCCACCCGCTGCCGGAGTACGCCAACGCCGTGGCGTACGGCTTCAAGACCTTCGCGGAGGGCCTGGACGCCTGCCGCCGGATCATGCAGCGCGGTGCGACCCCGGCCGTTCTGCGTCTGTACGACACCCTGGAGTCGGGCACCCACTTCGGCCACCCGGAGACCAACCTCCTGCTCGTCGCCGACGAGGGCGACCCGGCCATCGTCGACGCCTCGATCAAGGTGGCGGCCGAGGTCTGCGAGGCGTACGGCCCCGAGCTGGACAGCGAGGCGGTCTTCGCACGCTGGCTGGACGAGCGGATGCTGGTCGGCAAGTCCGCCGACGGCTTCAAGCCCGGCCCCGGCTTCGTCGCCGACACCCTGGAGATGGCCGCGTCCTGGACCGACCTCCCGGTGATCTACGACGAGGTGGTCGCCGCGATCCAGTCGGTGCCCGGCACCCTGGCGGCGTCGGCGCACCAGTCCCACGCCTACACCGACGGTGCCTGCGTCTACTTCTCGCTGCGCGGCGACGTGGCTCCCGAGTCGCGCCGCGACTGGTACCGCTCGGTGTGGGACGCGGCCAACGCCGTGCTGATCAAGCACGCGGCGGCGCTCAGCCACCACCACGGCTGCGGTCTGCTGCGCGGCCCCTACCTGGAGGAATCCCTCGGGGCGGGCTTCGCGACCTTCGTCGCGGTGAAGAAGGCCCTGGACCCGGCCGGCATTCTCAACCCTGGCAAACTGGGCCTTCCCAGCCGATTCGGTACGTCTCCGCTGAACTGACACCAGGACTCAGCAACCACGAACCCTTCCCTCCCCAGGCAGGCCCTTGCCATGACCCCTTCCCCGTCCCGGTCCGGTGCCGCACTCGACCCCCGGCTCACCACGGCGTTCGCCGAGGTGCCGGTCGTCGCGTCGGTCGTCGGCACCCAGCCGCTGCGGCAGTTCCTGACCGCACCGGCCAAGGTGTGCATCCTCGCCTCGTTCGCCGTGGGGCAGCTGCCCCAAGTCGTGCCGGCGCTGGGCCGGGCGGGGAAGACCGTGTTCGTGAACGTGGACAGCAGCCCCGGTCTGGCGCAGGACCGGGGCGCGCTGGAGTTCATCAAGAACATGGGCGCGCACGGCGTGGTCAGCACCCGGCTCTCCCTCATAGAGAAGGGCCGCCCGCTCGGCCTGCTGACGATGATGAAGGTGTTCGTCACCGACCGGTCCAATCTGCGCCGCTCCACGGACGCGATCTCGCGCGGGGCGCCGGACCTGGTCGAGATCATGCCCGCCCCGATCATCGCCCGGATGAGCGCGCAGGCACAGCGCGCGATGTCCCCGTCGGTGGCCGCGGGCTTCGTGGAGACCCCCGCGGACGTCGCGCTGGCACTGGCCCTCGGGTCGGCCGCCGCCGCCACGTCCGACCCCCGCCTCTGGACTCTGCGCCGGGACCAGCTGCCGCCGGTCCCGCCCGCCGCCCTGAAGAGGACCGCCGCACCCCAGGAGTAACCCCCATGACTTACGTGGTCGTAGCCCGCTACCGCACCAAGGCCGGTGAGGAGAACACCGTCCTGCCCCTGCTCGACTCGATGGCCGCCGCCTCCCGCCAGGAGCCCGGCAACCTCGCCTACCGGGTCCACCAGGGCACCGAGGACCCGCGGGCGGTCGTGCTGTACGAGGAGTACGCCTCCGAGGCCGACTTCACCGCCCACTGCGCCACCCCGCACTTCCAGGAGATCGTGCTCGGCAAGGTGGTCCCGCTGCTGGAGAGCCGCGACGTGCTGCGCTGCGCCCCGCGCCCGGAGGTGGGCGCGTGAAGACCCGTGCGGTGGTACTGCGCGGGATATCGACGGCCCGCCCGTACTCCGGGACCCGTCCGGTCGAGGTGGAGGAGCTGGAGCTGGGCGCCCCGCGCGAGGGCGAGGTGCTGGTCCGTATCGCGGCCGCCTCGCTCTGCCACTCGGACCTCTCGGTGGTCAACGGCGACCGGGTCCGTCCGCTGCCGATGGCGCTGGGTCACGAGGCGGTGGGTGTCGTCCAGGACACCGGACCGGGCGTCGGCCGGGTCTCCCCCGGCGACCATGTGGCGCTGGTCTTCGTGCCGAGCTGCGGCTTCTGCGGCGACTGCGCGGCGGGCCGGCCGGCCCTGTGCGCCCAGGCCGCGGCGGCGAACGGTTCGGGGGCGCTGCTGCACGGCCCGTCGCTGTTGACCGACGCCTCCGGCAACCCGGTCCACCACCAGCTGGGCGTCTCCGCGTTCTCCGAACACGCGGTGCTGGCCCAGGAGTCGGTGGTCCCGATCCCCAAGGACATCCCGTTCACCGTGGCGTCGATGTTCGGCTGCGCGGTGCTGACGGGTGCGGGCGCGGTGATCAACACTGCGGCCCTGCGTCCGGGGCAGTCGACGGTGGTCTACGGCCTGGGCGGCGTGGGCCTCTCCGCGGTGCTGGGCGCCCGCGCGGCGGGGGCGTACCCGATCATCGCGGTCGACCCGGTCCAGGAGAAGCGCGAGCTGGCTCTCCGGCTGGGCGCGACGCATGCGTTCTCCCCCGATGACGCCTTGCGGCAGATCGGCGAACTCACCTGCGGTGGAGCCGAGTTGGCGGTGGAGGCGGTGGGCAGTCCGAAGGTGATGGCGCAGTGCCTGTCGGCCGTGGCACGGGGCGGCAAGGTCGTCTCGGTGGGCCTGCCCGCGCCCGACCGGGTGCTGGAGGTGCCGGCCCTGGCATTCGCGGGCGAGGGCAAGTCCCTGCTGGGCTCGTACATGGGTGACGCGGTGCCGCGCCGTGACATCCCGAGGTTCCTGGACCTGTGGCGGGCGGGCCTGATGCCGGTGGAGCAGATGCACACGGGCACACTGCCGCTGACCGACATCAACGCGGCGATGGAGGAGCTGGCTTCGGGCCGGGCGATCCGTCAGGTCATCGACACCTCGGGCATGCTGAGCGCCTGACGCGCGGTCTCGGTCCGGTCGGCGGCGCCCCTGGTTGTCCGAGGGGGCGCCGCCGACCGCCGGCCATCAGCCGTCGGCCTCCTCGGTCTCCGGTGCGGCCGCGGGCGAGAAGTGCAGGATGATCCTGCGCCGGCTGATGCGCCATCCCCGCTCGCCGCGCACGATCACATCCTCGTAGGTCACGCTTCCGCACTCGCCGTCCGGGCCGGCACCGATCCCCTTGGACCACGCGTGGACCCGGCCGTCCCCGGCCTCGGTGAGGACGATGTTGGTGACATGGTGGCCGACGGGCGCACCCGGCTTGCCCGCCCGCGCCCGTGCCATGTCCCGGAAGGCGGCCAGCCCGTGCAGCTCCCCGTGCCCGAGGTTCGACGTTTCGTAGACGATGTCGTCGGTGAACAGCTCGTCCAGCCGGTCCATTTCGTCGTTGTCGACCAAGTGCCCGTGCAGGGCGAGCAGTTCGGAGATGTCCAGACGGTCCTCGACACTGAGCGTCATCGCCGGTCCTTTCGTGAGATCTCGCGATGGTGCGGCAGTTATACGGGCAGGGCTCCCCGTACGACCCGGCACAGCACCGGTCACACGCCGTCGTGGCCCGGGGAGTTCATTCCGCTGGAGCAACCGCGCGGCGGTCATAACGGAGCAGCACGACTCCATTGCCGAATTCCCTGGTCCCGGCCAGACGAAGGCCGGTCCGGACCGCCGAGGCCGGAAACAGGGGTTTGCCCCGGCCGAGGACGACCGGATGGACGTAGACGCGGTACTCGTCGATCAGGTCGAGTCGCATGAAGGTCGCGGCGAGACCCGCGCCCCCGAGACACAGGTCCCCGCCGGGCTGCGCCTTCAGAGCCATGATCTCCTCGGCGTCGACCTCCCGCATGATCGTGGTGTTCCAGTCGGCCCGCTCCAGTGTCCGGGAGAACACGATCTTGGGCATGTCCCGCCAGATGCCGGCGAATTCCGCCTCGGGCCCGCTGCTCGACGGATCGGCGTCGGCGGTCGGCCAGAAGTCCGCCATGAGCTGATACGTCACACGGCCGTCCAGGAAGCCGCCCATGGTCCTCAGCTGCTCGTTGAAGTGACGGTGCAGTTCGTCGTCGACCAGGTGCCAGTCGATCTCTCGGTCCGGCCCCTCCATGAAGCCGTCGAGAGACACCGACATCATCAGGACGATCTTCCTCATCGCAGTCCTCTCCCCGCCGCAGGCGTCACGCCACACGGGTGTCCGGCGCGAGAACAGTTGACGCCCCGGCCACGCGCCTGGCAACGAGTGACACGCCGCGCGGGCACGGAGCGGCACGACCGGCATACCGTGATCCCTCCGAAGCGGCATCGCTCCGGGCCGGTCCCGGCGGCCACGGAGGCTTCGGTCGGCGTGTTCCCGCAGCGGGGAAAGAGGTTCGGCGTGAGAGTCGGTACGGCCCGATCGGCCGCGGTCCAGTGGGTCACCGAGCATGCCCGGCCCGATCCCTGGTTCCGTGGCGCCTATTTCAGCGGTTCCACGGTGGGTCTGCCGGACGGGGCCGAGCTGTCCCCGTTCTCGGACGTGGACGTCGTGGTCGTCACCGCCGAACCCGACCCGCCCGCCAGGCCCGGCAAGTTCCGCTTCCGGGATGCGCTGCTGGAGGTCAGCCATCTGTCGTGGGACGAGCTCGCCTCGGCGGACGAGGTGCTCTCCTCGTACCACCTGGCGGGGAGCTTCCGCCGCGACACGGTCATCGACGACCCGACGGGCCGGCTGCGCGAGCTGCGGGCGGATGTGTCGCGCCGGTTCGCCGAGCGGTTCTGGGTGCGCCGCAGATGCCTGGACGCCGAGCGCCGCGTCGAGACCCGCCTCGCCGCCTTCGACGCCTCAGCACCGTTCCACGAACAGGTGATGTCGTGGCTGTTCCCCACCGGGGTGACCACCCACGTCCTGCTGGTCGCCGCCCTGCGCAACCCCACGGTCCGGCTGCGGTATCCGGCGGCGCGCGAGGTCCTCGACGCGTACGGACAGGCGCATCTGTACCCGGAGCTGCTGGAGCTGCTGGGGTGCGCGCGGCTGCCGGCACGCAGGGCGGGCCGGCATCTGGACGAGCTGGCCCGCACCTTCGACGCCGCCGCGGAGGTCGCCCGTACGCCGTTCTTCTTCAGCGGCGACATCACCGCGGAGGCACGGCCGGTCGCCATCGACGGCAGTCGGCACCTCATCGAGCGGGGCGACCATCGCGAAGCCGTGTTCTGGATCATCGCGACCTTCGCGCGATGTCACACCGTACTGGCCGCGGACGCCCCCGAGCTGCACCGCGCACGCCTCCCGGCCTTCCGGGAGGCCGTCGCCGATCTCGGCGTCACGTCCACCGAGGACCTTCTCCGCCGGGGCGAGGAGGTCCTCGCCTTCCTCCCCGAACTCCGGCGGACCGCCGGGCAGATCCTGACGGCCAACACCGAGATCACGGGATGACGCGGGCGCCGATCGGCAGGCGGCGGACGGCAGGTAGCGGGTACCGGACAAGTCGGTGGCGGACGTCAGGCGACAGGTGGCGGACGGCAGGCGGCGGACGGCAGGCGGGTCAGTAGTGGCCCGTCCTGCCGTCCAGGATCTCCCTGATGGCGTCCAGGTGGCCCGCGTGCCGGGCGGTCTCCTCGATCATGTGGAACATGATCCAGCGCAGGCTCGCGCCCGAGGCCTCGAAGTCCGGGTGCCGGCCCACGTCGTCGAGCGACTGTGCCGCGACGATCTCGTTCGACACCGCGACCTGCCGGTCGTAGTCGTCCAGCAGCTCCGCGAGGGGGACGCCCTCGACCATCATGTCGGCGTCCTCGGGCCCGTCGAACACCGGCCCCACGGCCGGGCGGCCCAGCAGGACGACCTCGAACCAGAGGTGCTCGGCCCACCGGAGGTGTGACATGACACCCGCCATCGTCATGAGCGGCGAGGACGGCAGGACGGGGCGATGCGCGTCCGCCTCCGACAGTTCCTCGCACTTCCAACGGGCGGTCGCCCGCTGTGTGTCGAGCCAGCCGACGAGCTGAGTCCGCTCGTCCGCGTCATAGTCGGGGCGCTCGCGGGAGGGGTACGGGGAGGGCGACATGGGCGTCGACGCTACCCGAGGCGATGTCACACCTCACACCACTTTTCGGCCACCGGGACGCCGAACTCCCCCTCTGCTCCGACGTGTCGCCCTGATACCTTGGCCGACATGTTCCTCTCCCGTGTGTAGGGCCCCGCACTGACCGCACCCCGTTTCCCACCGGGTGCGGCACTTCGGTGTCCCCGCATGCCCGCAGCGCCGTCCGTCGCGCTGTCCTCCCGAGGAACGTATCGATGCTTTCGCCATCACCCGTGCCTTCGCGCACGCCTTCGTACGCCACCGTCCTGCGTACCCGTCACGCCGCCCGCACCTTCGGTGCCGCCCTGTTGGGGCGGCTCTCGTACGGGATGGTCTCCCTCTCCCTGATGCTGGCGGTGAACGCCGCCACCGGCTCGTACTCCGTCGCAGGCGCCGTCATGGCCCTGTTCGGGGCGACCAGCGTCTTCCTCTCCCCCGCGCGTGCCGCACTGATCGACCGGTACGGGCCGCGCCGGGCCCTGCCGCCGATGGCCGGCCTCTACGCGGCACTGCTCGCCGCCCTGGCGTATGCCACCTGGCGGCCGGGCGCCTCCCCGTTCCTGCTGGGGGCGCTGGCCGTCACGGCCGGGGCCTGCACACCACCGCTGGGGCCGGTGATGCGGACCCTGTGGAGCGGCCTCGTAGCCGACCGGAAGCTGTTGCAACGCGCCTACAGCCTGGACGGTGTCGCCGAGGAACTCCTCTTCGTCACCGGGCCGTTGCTGGTCGGGGTGGCGGTGAGATTCGCTTCGCCCGCGGCCGGTGTCGCGATCAGCGCCGCGCTGGTGTTCGTGGGCACGCTGGCACTGGTCTCCTCACCGGCGGTACGCGGTACGGGCGCGGCACCGTCGGACGACAAGGCCGCCGGACCGGATGCCCCACCGGTCGAGCAGCGGCTGCTCGGCATCGTCGGGCTGCGGCACGCGGTGCTCGTGGCGGCCGTCGTGGGGCTGTGCCTGGGGGCCCTGGATCTGCTGGTGGTGGCGTTCACCGAGCAGCGTCACCAGGGCGCGGCGGTGTCGTGGGTGCTTGCCGCCCTTTCGGCCGGAAGCGCGATCGGGGGACTGGCCTACGGTGCCGTCTCCTGGCGGGCGTCGAACCGGGTGCGGCTGCCGCTGCTAGCCGCCGGCCTGGGCGCCGCCATGGTCGGGGCGGGGCTGTCGCCCAATGTGTACGTCCTGGTCGCCGTCGCCGCGGTGGCCGGGCTGTTCGTCGCGCCCGCCCTGACCACCGCGTACCTCATCGCGGACGAGTCCGTGGGCGCGGGCAGCCGTACCCAGGCGGGTGCGTGGGTGAACACCGCGATCAACGCGGGGTCGTCGGCGGGCACCGCGGTGGTGGGTCTGCTGGTGGACCGCCTGCCGCCGGCCGTCTGCTTCGCGGTCGCGGCGGTGCCCGCGCTGTTGTGCGCGGCCGCGGTGGCTCGCGGTGGCTCAAAGCAGCGGGCCGGCGTCAGCCGTCCGTGACCAAGGAGTCCGGCGCGCCCGGTCCGCCCGGTGCGCGCCAGTCCTCCCAGACTGCGGCCAGGTCCGCCTCGATGGCCGGCGCCACCGTGTCCAGCAGCCGTACCTGCGCCCCCGGCCCCGCCAACGCCATACGGTATGGGTGGGGCCGGCCGCCCGGATCGGCACCGAGGGCGGTGACCAAGCCGATGATGCGGTTGGGGCCCAGGATGCCGGGCAGTTCACGCACTTCCGGGTCCATGAGGTCCAGGTCCTCGACCAGCAGTTCACAGCCGTCGTACATGGCACGCGTCAGCGCCCTCACCCCGCCGCCCCGCTCGCCGGAACGCCCCAGCACCAGGGTGTCGCGCCACAGCATCCGCGCCCCGGCCGCCAGTGCGACCTCCATCGAGCGCTCGACCCGGGCGCCCGTCGAGATCACGAACGGCCGGGCGTCCCAGTGCAGTTCGGCGCCTTCCGCGATGTCGACGCGGGCCCGCCACCTCGACGTGCCGCCGCGGTGGTCGTACGCGACCAGGCCGGACGGCTCGACCAGCTCCAGCCGGGCGCCGGGGCCGACCGAGATGTCCAGCTGCAGATCGTCGCCCGCGAGCAGACCCGCCCGGGTGCCGACCAGAGCGATCCGCAGACGGTCGGGGGACGGCAGCAGGGGCCGGGGGGCGAGGAAGGCGCCGGGGCGCAGTTCCCGGGCGATGTGGCGGCCCGAACCGTCGAGCTCCACGGTGACGACCGTGGGCTCGGCGGACTCCCCGGTCACGAGCCGTTGTGGCTGTGGCTGTGGGGTGCCATCGGGCCCGGGTCGGTGGGGACAAGGGTGCCGGAGCGGTGACGTACGAGCATCCCCCTCACCCAGTCGGCGAGTTCGGCGACCGACACCGGGTCGTTCTTGGAGAGCGCGAGGACCGGCAGGCCGTCACGCGCACTCGACGCGTCGGCGACCATAGCGGCCACATCGACCTCCACATGGGGCGCGAGGTCGGTCTTGTTGATGATCAGGAGGTCGGCGCCGGTGATGCCGGGGCCGCCCTTGCGGGCGACATCTCCACCGCCCGCGACGTCGATGCAGAACAGCTGGGCGTCGGCGAGGGCCGGGCTGAAGGTGGCGGTGAGGTTGTCGCCGCCGCTCTCGACGAGCACCAGGTCGAGCGGCCCGTACGCCTCCTCCAGGTCCTCGACGGCGTCGAGGTTGGCGCTGACGTCGTCCCGGATCGCGGTGTGCGGGCAGGCTCCGGTCTCGACGGCCCGGATGCGCTCGGTGGGCAGCACACCGGCCGAGCGGAGGAAGCGGGCGTCCTCGTCGGTGTAGATGTCGTTGGTGACGACGGCCATGGCGAGTTCACCGGCCAGCTCACGGCACAGGGTGGCCAGGATCGAGCTCTTGCCGGTGCCGACGGGGCCGGCGACACCGAGGCGCAGAGCGCGCGGCCGGTGGTCGTGCGGGAGGTGGGTGCGGCGGTCGGTCTGCTGGTCAGGCAAGGAAGAGTCTCCGTTCTCGTTGTGCGTGTTCGAGCGCCCACTGTTCGGTGAGCGGGGGCGTACGGGCGGGCAGTTCGGCCGGGGTCCGCACCGCGAGGGCCTCGGCCACCGCGGCCGCCGCGTGCGGCTCGGCGTCGAGGATCCAGGCGACCGTGTCCAACGGGTCGCCGGGCAGCAGCTTGAGCGCCGCGGAGGTGATGGTCTGCAGTTCGTCGTAGACGACGCCCCGCGCCAGCTCCTCCTCCGACACCTTCATGACGGCCCCGAGCGCGCCGAGAGCCACCGGCCGCAGCGGGCGGGGACGGATCCCGGTCAGGGCCGTGACCGCCGGGTGGCCGGGGGCCAGCCGGCGCGCCAGGCGCTGCACCCCGCGGCCGAGCGTCGCCGATGCCTCGCGCAGGGGTGCGGCCGGGGTCCGCGCGGCGAGCGCCTGTTGTACGGGTCCGTAGTCCACCGGGTCCCGCCCCGCGGCCCGCAGGGCGAGTACGGCGGCGGCGGCCTCGGTGACGGCCGCGGTGTGCAGCCGGGCCCTCAGCAGAGCGGGGATCCGGTCACGGGTGAGGCCTGCCGCGACGGCCGGTTCGAGTCCCGCGCTGTAGGTGTACGCGCCGACCGGGAGCCGTCCGTCGCCGAGCAGCAGGGGTGCCAGGCCCGCCATCAGAACATGGAGTACCGCTGGGCCAGCGGCAGTTCGGTGGCGGGGGCGGGCTCCACGAGTTCGCCGTCGATCCGGATGGCGAAGGTCTCCGGGTCGACGTCGATGTCGGGCAGTGCCGTGTTGTTCGGCAGGTCCGCCTTGGTGAGGTGGCGGGTGGGACGCACGGCTACCAGCTCCCGTACCAGACCGAGGCGTTCGGCGAGCCCGTCGGCCAGGGCGGCCGGGGCGACGAAGCTGACCGAGAGGTGCGGTGCGGCGTCGGCGGCGGCGGTGGGGCGCAGGAGGACGGGCTGAGTGGTGGGGATCGCGGCGTTGGCGTCGCCGAGCGGCGCGCACACCACCATGCCGCCCTTGATGACGGCGGCGGGCCGGATCCCGAAGAAGGCGGGGTCCCACAGCACCAGGTCGGCGAGCTTGCCCGGCTCGACGGAGCCGACGACGTGGTCGATGCCATGGGCGACGGCCGGGCAGATCGTGTACTTGGCGATGTAGCGGCGGGCACGTTCGTTGTCGGCGGGCAGCTCGCTGCCCCGGTCCCCGGAGCGCTGCTTCATCGTGTGCGCGACCTGCCAGGTGCGGCAGATGACCTCACCGATGCGGCCCATGGCCTGGGCGTCCGAGGAGGTGATGGAGAGCGCGCCGATGTCGTGCAGGACGTCCTCGGCGGCGATGGTGGTGGCGCGGATGCGGGACTCGGCGAAGGCGAGGTCCTCGGGGACGCGGGGGTTGAGGTGGTGGCAGACCATCAGCATGTCGAGGTGTTCGGCGACGGTGTTGACGGTGTGCGGCAGCGTCGGGTTGGTGGACGCCGGAAGGATGTTGGGGTGGGAGGCGACGGTGATGATGTCGGGTGCGTGGCCCCCGCCCGCGCCTTCGGCGTGGAAGACGTGGATGCCGCGTCCGGCGATGGCGTCGAGGGTTCCTTCGACGTAGCCGGCCTCGTTGAGGCTGTCGGCGTGCAGGGCGACCTGGAGGCCGTGGTCGTCGGCGGCCTTCAGCGCCGCGTCGATGGCCGCGGGGGTGGCGCCCCAGTCCTCGTGGACCTTGTAGCCGCCCGCTCCGCCGAGTGCCGCCTCGCGCAGGGCCTCCTCGCCGACGGTGGAGCCCTTGGCGAACAGCATGACGTTGAGCGGGACACGGTCCAGGGACCGGTGCATCATCGCGAGGTTCCAGGCGCCCGGGGTGACCGTGGTGGCCTTGGATCCCTCGGTGGCGCCGGTGCCGCCGCCGATGACGGTGGTGGTGCCGGTGGCGAGGGCCTCGTGCAGGGTCTCCGGCATGAGGAAGTGGACGTGGGTGTCGATGGCTCCGGCGGTGAGGATGCGGCCTTCGCCGGAGACCACGTCGGTGCCGGGTCCGATCACCAGGTCGGGGTGGACACCGTCGCTGATGTCGGGGTTGCCGGAGCGGCCGAGCGCGACGATCCTTCCGGCCCGTACGCCGACGTCGGTCTTGACGACGCCCCAGTGGTCGAGGACGACGACATTGGTGATGACGAGGTCGAGGGCGCCGTCGGCGCGTGAGGCGGTGGACTGGGCCATGGATTCGCGGATGGACTTGCCGCCGCCGAACACGGCCTCGTCGCCACCGAAGCAGCGATCCTCCTCGACCTCGATCCAGAGGTCGGTGTCGGCGAGGCGGACGCGGTCGCCGGTGGTGGGTCCGTAGAGCGACGCGTAGGCGTCACGGGTCATTCGTGCCATGTCACATGCCATCCCTTCGCGCGGCCCGCGGGTCATCCGCGCGTGCGGCCCGCGAGCCATCAGTACGCGCGGCCCGGGTGCCCGGCACGACGATGCCGGGCACCTTCCGGCGGCCTCCCAGTTCGACGAGGGTGACCTCGGCACCGACTCCGGGCTCGAAGCGCAGGGACGTACCGGAGGGAATGTCGAGTCGGAATCCCTCGGTCAAGGACCGGTCGAAGGAAAGCGCGGGATTCGCGTCGGAGAAATGCAGATGCGAGCCTATTTGAATGGGGCGGTCGCCGTCATTCACCACGGTCACATGCAATTGAGTACGAGTGTCATTGATTTTCAGTTCACCGGACCCGGTCCGGATCTCACCCGGGATCACGGGATCGGCGAGGTGATCGTGACGAGCTTGCGCCCGTCCGGGAAGGTAGCCTCGACCTGGACGTCATGCAGCATCTCGGGCACTCCTTCCAGCACGTCAGCGCGGGTGAGGACGCTCCGCCCCGCGGCCATGAGGTCACTGACACGGGCACCCTCGCGGGCGCGTTCCATGGCCCAGCAGGCGAGCAGCGCGACGGCCTCGGGGTAGTTGAGCCGCACACCGCGATCCCGCCTGTCACGAGCGACCATTCCGGCAACACTCAGCAGCAATTTCTCCGTGTCGGACGGAGTGAGAAACATTGGGAAACCTCCATGGCAGCAGTCCCCGGAATTCCCGGAATCGCTTCGGCCACGTTCCTCTTATAAGCCTCCCGGCCTCGCCCTGGCAACTTGCACCGTGCCGCGATAAGTCCCTTTCTGCCCTTATCGCCCACCATATACGGGCAAAGTAGACAAATTTTGTCCACCAAGAAACAGTAAAGAGAGGCGGGACCCCGCCCCCGCCCCCCCCCCCCCCCGCCTCGCTGTTCGGGCTTCCTCAGGCCCCGTTCACCAACTGCTTCAGGGCGATGTTGAGCTGGAGGACGTTGACCCTGGGATCGCCGACGAAGCCGAGGATGCGGCCGTCGGTGTGCTGTTCGACGAGCTTCTCGACCCGGTCGACGGCGAGGTGGTTGCGCTCGGCGACGCGGCGTACCTGGAGCTGTGCGTATGCCGGGGAGATGGCGGGGTCGAGGCCGGAGCCGGAGGAGGTGACGGCGTCGGCGGGCACGTCTGCGGGGTTGACGGGGTGGCCGGGGACGGAGTTGTCCTTGACGACGGCGGCCTTGGCGGCGGTGACCCAGTCGATGAGTTCCTTGTTGTCGCCGGAGCGGTTGGTCGCGCCGGAGAGGATCAGTTTGTACTGGGTGTTGACGCTGTTGGTGCCCAGGCCGTTGGAGGGGCGCGGCTGGAACCACTTGAGGTCCGGGGCCGCGGTTTCCTGTCCCTTCTTCAGCGGCAGGTCGTAGCGCTGGCCGATGAGTTCGGAGCCGACGACCTTGCCGTTGGAAGTGATCTCGGAGCCGTTGGCCTTGTCGGGGAAGATGCCCTGGGCGATGCCCGTGACGGCGAGTGGGTAGATGACGCCGCAGACGACGGTGAGGACGAGCAGGGCGCGCAGCCCGGCCCAGAGCAGCCGGGCGGTGTTTCCTACGGAGTTGTTCATGGCAGGTCAGCCGATTCCGGGGATGAGGGAGATGATCAGGTCGATGATCTTGATGCCGATGAACGGGGCGACCAGGCCGCCGAGTCCGTAGATCCCGAGGTTGCGCCGGAGCATCGAGTCGGCGCTGCTGGGCCGGTAGCGCACGCCCTTCAGGGCGAGCGGTACCAGCGCGATGATGATCAGCGCGTTGAAGACGACCGCGGACAGGATTGCGGACTGGGGCGAGGACAGTTGCATGATGTTCAGCTTGTCCAGGCCGGGATAGACCACGGCGAACATCGCGGGGATGATCGCGAAGTACTTCGCGACGTCGTTGGCGATCGAGAAGGTGGTCAGGGCTCCGCGGGTGATGAGGAGCTGTTTGCCGATCTCGACGATCTCGATCAGCTTGGTGGGGTTGGAGTCCAGGTCCACCATGTTCCCGGCCTCCTTGGCGGCCGAGGTGCCGGTGTTCATGGCCACGCCGACATCCGCCTGGGCGAGCGCCGGCGCGTCGTTGGTGCCGTCGCCGGTCATCGCGACGAGCTTGCCGCCCGCCTGCTCCCGCTTGATGAGGGCCATCTTGTCCTCGGGCGTCGCCTCGGCCAGGAAGTCGTCGACGCCGGCCTCCTGGGCGATGGCCTTCGCGGTCAGCGGGTTGTCGCCGGTGATCATGACCGTCTTGATGCCCATGCGGCGCAGCTCGTCGAACCGCTCGCGCATGCCCTCCTTGACGACGTCCTTCAGGTGGATGACACCGAGGACCCGGGCGCCGTGCTCATCCTCCAGGGCCACCAGCAGCGGTGTGCCGCCTGCCCCGGAGATCGTGTCGGTGAGCGTCTGCGCGTCCTGCGAGACGGTGCCGCCGCGCTCCTTGACCCAGGCGACGACCGAACCAGTGGCGCCCTTGCGGACCTTGCGTCCGTCCACGTCGACGCCGGACATGCGGGTCTGGGCGGTGAAGGCCACCCACTCGGCACCGGACAGTTCGCCCTGGTGTCGTTCGCGCAGTCCGTACTTCTCCTTGGCGAGCACGACGATCGAGCGGCCTTCGGGGGTCTCGTCGGCGAGTGAGGAGAGCTGGGCGGCGTCCGCCAGTTCGGCCTCGGTCGTGCCCTTGACGGGGACGAACTCGGCGGCCTGGCGGTTGCCGAGCGTGATGGTGCCGGTCTTGTCGAGCAGCAGGGTCGACACGTCTCCGGCGGCTTCGACGGCGCGCCCCGACATGGCGAGGACGTTGCGCTGGACGAGGCGGTCCATCCCGGCGATGCCGATCGCGGAGAGCAGTGCGCCGATGGTCGTCGGGATCAGGCAGACCAGCAGGGCGGTCAGCACGATCATCGACTGCTTCTGCCCGGCGTAGATCGCGAAGGGCTGGAGGGTGACGACGGCGAGCAGGAAGACGATCGTGAGGGACGCGAGGAGGATGTTCAGCGCGATCTCGTTGGGGGTCTTCTGCCGGGCGGCGCCCTCGACCAGGGCGATCATCCGGTCGATGAAGGTCTCACCGGGCTTGGTGGTGATCTTGACGACGATGCGGTCGGAGAGGACCTTCGTGCCCCCGGTGACGGCACTGCGGTCGCCGCCGGACTCCCGGATGACCGGGGCGGACTCGCCCGTGATCGCGGACTCGTCGACGCTCGCGACGCCCTCGACGACATCGCCGTCGCCGGGGATGATGTCACCGGCCTCGCAGACCACCAGGTCACCGATGCGCAGCTCGGTGCCGGGTACCCGCTCCTCGCTCCCGCCGGTCAGCCGCCGGGCGACGGTGTCGGTCTTGGCCCTGCGAAGGGTGTCGGCCTGCGCCTTGCCGCGCCCCTCGGCGACCGCTTCCGCCAGGTTGGCGAAGATCGTGGTCAGCCACAGCCAGGCCGTGATCGCCCAGCCGAACCACTCGCCCGGGTCCAGGCACGCCAGCACGGTCGTGAACACCGAACCGATCAGCACGACGAACATCACCGGGGACTTGGCCATCACCCGGGGGTCGAGCTTGCGTATCGCGTCGGGGAAGGACCGGATCAGCTGCGCGGGGTCGAACAGGCCCCCGCCGACGCGTCCTTCGCTCTGGTGACCCGTGGGCGTGTCCTGGTGCGGTGCCCGAGTGGGGGTGACAGTGGACATCGAGTCCTCTTGCTCCGTACGAGTGGTCATGACGCCAGCCCCTCGGCCAGCGGTCCCAGCGCCAGGGCCGGGAAGTAGGTCAGCCCGGTGATGATCAGGATGGTGCCGACCAGCAGTCCGCTGAAGAGCGGCTTGTGCGTGCCCAGGGTGCCCACGGTCGCCGGTACGGGCTTCTGCTCGGCGAGCGAGCCGGCCAGCGCGAGGACGAACACCATCGGCAGGAACCGGCCCAGCAGCATCGCCAGCCCGATCGTGGTGTTGAACCACTGCGTGTCCGCGTTGAGCCCGGCGAACGCCGAACCGTTGTTGTTCGCACCCGAGGTGTAGGCGTAGAGGATCTCGGAGAACCCGTGAGCCCCTGTATTGGTCATCGAGTGGGGCGGGGTGGGCAGCGCCATCGCCGCGGCGGTGAAGCACAGCACCAGCGCCGGGGTGATCAGGATGTAGCAGGCCGCCAGCTTGATCTCACGGGTGCCGATCTTCTTTCCCAGGTACTCCGGGGTGCGGCCGACCATCAGCCCGGCGATGAACACCGCGATGACCGCCATGATCAGCATTCCGTAGAGGCCGGATCCCACACCTCCGGGCGCGATCTCCCCGAGCTGCATGCCCAGCATCGTGATACCCCCGCCGAAGCCCGTGTACGAGGAGTGGAACGAGTTCACCGCACCGGTGGAGGTCAGCGTCGTGGCCACCGCGAAGATCGACGAGCCGGCGATCCCGAACCGGGTCTCCTTGCCCTCCATCGCCCCGCCCGCAATGTCGAACGCGGGCCCGTGGTGGGCGAATTCGGTCCACATCATCAGGGTCGTGAAGCCCAGCCAGATGACGCCCATCGTCGCCAGGATCGCGTACCCCTGCTTGAGCGAGCCGACCATCCGGCCGAACGTCCGCGTCATTGCGAACGGAATCACCAGGATCAGGAAGATCTCAAGAAGGTTGGACAGCCCGTTGGGATTCTCGAACGGGTGGGACGAGTTGGCGTTGAAGTAACCGCCACCGTTCGTGCCCAGCTCCTTGATGGCCTCCTGGGAGGCCACGGCCCCACCGTTCCACTGCTGCGAACCGCCCATGAACTGCCCGACCTCATGGATGCCGGCGAAGTTCTGGATCGCGCCGCAGGCCACGAGCAACAACGCGCCGACCACGGCGATCGGCAGCAGGATCCGTACGGTGCCGCGCACCAGGTCGGACCAGAAGTTGCCGAGCTCACCGGTGCGGGAGCGGGCGAAGCCCCGTACCAGGGCCACCGCCACGGCCATACCGACAGCCGCCGAGACGAAGTTCTGCACCGCGAGGCCACCGGTCTGTACGACATGGCCCATGGCCTGCTCGCCGTAGTACGACTGCCAGTTGGTGTTGGCGACGAACGACGCCGCCGTGTTGAACGCCTGGTCCGGATCGATCGAGGCGAAGCCGAGCGAACCGGGCAGCGCGCCCTGCAGCCGCTGCAGCAGATAGAGGAAGAGAACGCTCACCGCGGAGAAGGCGAGCACCCCACGCAGATACGCCGGCCAGCGCATCTCCGTGTTCGGGTCGGCACCGAAGGCCTTGTACATCCACTTCTCGACGCGCAGGTGCTTCGTCGAGGAGTAGACACCGGCCATGTAGTCACCGAGCGGTCGGTACGCCAGCCCCAGCGCCACGACGAGCGCGAGAACCTGGAGCACACCAGCGAGGACGGGGCTCATATCGGGCTCAGAACCTCTCCGGGTACAGAAGGGCGAGGACGAGATAGCCCAGCAGGGCAACGGCCACGATCAGGCCGACAATGTTCTCGGCAGTCACAGCTTCGCCACCCCCTTGGCAACGAGAGCCACCAACGCGAACACCGCGATCGTGGTGACGACGAAGGCCACATCGGCCATCGTGTGCTCCTAGATGAGGTACGGATTCTCGGACCTCTTGAGCAAACCCCTCGCCATGGGCGTCCTGGCCTGCGTTGATGGCTTCCTTACGGGGAACGGCGGGCCCTTGACGGCGCACATACGTGCCCTATACGCGCCCCATACGCGCCCCTTTTACGCGCTGTCCGAAACCCGCCTTGCGCACGGTCCGGAGCCCTCCTGGAACCCTCTCCGGACGCACAACGGCCGGTGGGCCGTACCCCCTCGAAACGGGGATACGGCCCACCGGCCGAAGCTGTGCCGGGCGGCTGCCCGTGCCCGCTCAGCGCACCTCGGTGATCTCGGGTCCACGCTGGAGCTGGCCCATGCCGCCGGAGAACTTCGAGCTCTCCTGGCTCTCCTGCTGGACGCCCTCGGGCACCATCTGGGCATCGTTGGGCAGCTTGAGGACGATCGGGTCGCGCGGAGCCATCGGGCCCTCGCCACGGACGACCACGGTATCCCGGAAGATCGTCTCCAGCAGCCCGGCGGCCTCCGGCTGCACGGCACCCTGGCCGGAGATCACTCCGCGCAGGAACCAGCGCGGCCCGTCGACGCCGACGAAGCGCACCAGCTGCACGCCGTTCGTCCCGTCCGGGAGCTGTACGGGGACCTGGGCACGCAGCTCCCAGCCCAGCGGGCCCTCGACCTCGTCGATGATTCCGCCCTGCTGGGTGATGCCGGAGGCGATCTCCTCGCGGACCTCGCCCCAGATGCCTTCCTTCTTGGGCGCTGCGAAGGCCTGCAGCTGGATGGCGCTGTCGCGCAGCACCACGGTCGCGGCGACGATCGCGTCACCGGCCACCTCGACACGCAGCTCCATGCCCTCGACGCCGGGCACGAAGACACCGCCCAGGTCGACCCGGCCCTCGCCGGGCTGAGAGACCTCGGAGACGTCCCACGGCCCGTCCGGGCGCGGCGCCGGCGGGAGGTTCACCCGACGCGAGCCGCCGTCGGCACCGTCGGTGTCATCGAGCTCGTCGACGACCTGCTCGGCCTCGCGCGCTTCGTCCGCCACGTCCTCGGCGGAACCACTCTTCTTGCGACGTCCGAACACGTCACTGTCCTTCCCGGTCGGGTACGACCGAAGCGTAGCTGTTCCCGCCCTGGGTAATCCCGCCCCTGACGCCATCAACATCACCGGAAGCATGCCCTCCGGTGGATCCGAAGCCTCCCTCGCCGCGGGCCGAGCCGGGCAGCTCGGCCACCTCGTGGAAGCGCACCTTCTCGACCTGTTGGACGACCAGTTGGGCAATCCGGTCGAACCGCTCGAACCGCACGGGCTCACGCGGGTCGAGATTGATGACGATCACCTTGATCTCTCCACGGTACCCGGCATCAACCGTCCCCGGGGCATTCACGAGGGCGACTCCGCAGCGCGCGGCGAGACCGGAGCGCGGGTGCACGAATGCGGCGTATCCGTCGGGCAGCGCAATCGACACCCCGGTGGGCAGCACCGCCCGCTCGCCCGGGGCGAGCTCGACGGCCTCGGTGGTCACCAGATCGGCACCGGCGTCGCCCGGGTGCCCATAGGCCGGAATCGGCACGTCCGGGTCGACCCGGCGGATCAGTACGTCCACGGGCCGGCGCATCAGGGGTTCACCTCGAAGGCACGGGCCCGCCTGGCCTGGTCCGGGTCGGCCATCGCCGCCCGGATCTCGGCCGGGCGGCCGTTCTCGATGAAGTGCTCGACCTTGACCTCGATGAAGAGGGCCTCGGCCCGGACCGCCACGGGCCCGTCCGGGCCGCCGATCCGGCCGGTGGCCCGGGAGTAGATCTTCCGGCCGTGCACCGCGGTGATCTCGGCGTCGAGGTGCAGCACGGTGTCCACCGGCACCGGACGCACGAAGTCGGTCTCCAGCCGTCCGGTCACGGCGATCACCCGCAGGAGCCAGTTCAGCGAGCCGAGCGTCTCGTCCAGCGCGGTGGTCAGAATGCCGCCGTGCGCCAGACCCGGGGCGCCCTGGTGGGCGGCCTTCACCGTGAACTCGGCGGTGACACCGACGCCGTCACCGGCCCGCGCCTGGAGGTGCAGCCCGTGCTGCTGCCCTCCGCCGCAGCCGAAACAGTGTTCGTAGTGCGCGCCGAGGAGTTCGCCGGGGGCCGGGGCTTCGGGGTGCCGGACCGGTTTCACCGCGTCGGCCGGGGGCTTCAGAGCCGCAGATGTTCCACTCACAGGCGCAGACCTTACCCGCGCGGCTACCCGCGGGTCGCGCCGTGCCAAGCTTGGGTTCATGCAGTCTTCCACCCCGCCTTTCGACGAACGACTGACCGCACCCCGTTCGTGGTGGCTCATCGCCCTCCTGGTCGGCATCGCCTGCGCACTGATGCTGCTGCCGCTCGGCACGCTGCCCCTGCTGGCCGGTCTGGCGGGCGGCACGGCCCTGTCCGCGGTCGCGGTGAGCTCCTACGGCTCGGCCAGGATCCGGGTCGTGGCGGGCGCCCTGGTCGCCGGCGACGCGCGGATTCCGGTGACGGCGCTCGGCGAGGCCGAGGTGCTGGACGAGGAGGAGGCGCGCGCGTGGCGCTCGTACAAGGCGGACACCCGCGCGTTCATGCTGCTGCGCAGCTACATCCCGACGGCCGTCCGGGTGGAGGTCACCGACCCGCAGGACCCGACTCCGTACGTCTATCTGTCGACGCGCGAGCCGCAGGCCCTGGTGGCGGCGCTCGCCGCCGTGCGCGCCTAGGTTCCCTCCGCGCCGGGCCTGATCCGAACGACAGGGCCTAGGCCTCCAGCTCGCCCGGCAGGCCCTTGCGGGGGCCCACCTGCCGCTCCAGCGGGGGCAGCTCGGGGAGCCGGTCCCAGGAGATCTGGCGCTTGCGCAGGTCCTTCCTGACCCGTTCGGCGAGCTTTCTGGTGTCGCGCCGGTTCATCATCGCGCCGACAGCGGCGCCGACCATGAACGGGATCAGATTCGGCAGATCGCGCGCCATGCGCTTCATGATCTGCTGGCGCAGCTCGCGCTTCATCTGGCCGCCCAGCGCGGCGTTGACCGTCGTGGGGTGGGCGACGTCGATTCCGCGCTCCTCCGTCCAGGACGTGAGGTAGGCGGTGGAACGCTGACCGAGGCCGCCCGGCGGGCGCAGCCCGTAGACCTCGTGCAGCTCGGCGACGAGTTTCATCTCGATCGCGGCCACACCGGTGATCTCCGCCGCCAGCTCGGCGAGCATGGCGGGCGGTACGGGCATCATCGCCGCCGCGCCGATACCGGCGCCGACGGTGGCGGTGCCCTTGCTCGCACCTGCGATGAGCTTGTCGGCGAGCTCCTCCGGGCCGAGGCCGGGGAACTGCTTGCGCAGGGTGGCGAGATCGCGCACAGGGACGCGGGGAGCGTTCTCGATGATCAGGTCGGCGATATGACCGATCGCTGCCTTGGCGCTCACCCCGCCCTTGCGTACGCCCCGTTTCACTGAACTCAGACGGCCTGCCCCGGTCACGGGCTCCGTCCTGTCGACCTGTCCGGCCCCATCGGCCGTGTCGACTCCTTCAACTGCCGCGACCACTGCTTCGAGCGAGGCCGGCCGGCCCCGCTCGTCGTCCCGCTCACCCGGGGAGGGTGGCAGGGCGGACCGCTCGGCAGGCGCTGCTACGCCTTCTGCCGGGCCTGTGCCGCCCTGATTCGCCTCCGACGACCTCTTGCGCCGCAAGCGTCGCTTCCGGAACGGTGTGTCGCCTGCCACGGTCGGCGCGACCTAGTCGCAGTCGCGGCAGATCGGCTGGCCGTTCTTCTCGCGTGCCAGCTGGCTCCTGTGGTGCACGAGGAAGCAGCTCATGCACGTGAACTCGTCGGCCTGCTTGGGCAGGACCCTGACGGCCAGCTCCTCGTTGGACAGGTCTGCGCCGGGCAGCTCCAGTCCTTCGGCCGCGTCGAATTCGTCGACGTCGACGGCGGACGCCGTCTTGTCGCTCCGGCGAGCCTTGAGTTCTTCGAGGCTGTCCTGGTCGACGTCGTCATCGGTCTTGCGTGGGGTGTCGTAATCCGTTGCCATGTCGCTCTCCCCCTCTGGGTGTCTGCGGTGTCTCAGCGCACGTAACGCGTGAGAGGCCGGACTTGTGCCCGACCCGAGGCGGAGATTTTGCCTCACATCAAGGTCTGTTACTCAATCGACACCCAATAGGACCGCTCGGGAGCGGTCGGCTTGGGTGGCGATGGGGACCGTACACGGTCCCGGTGTCGCGCTTCACGGGCGCCACCCCGTGTACTTCCCGTGATATCGGGCCCCGAAAACCCCGACTTTTGCGGGTTTTCCGATGGCGCCGCTGATCACGGAGCGTTGACAGTCGGACATTCGCTTCTGTGATCGATCACACACGGGCGATCCGGGCGCACGTCCCGAAAATTCCGCTCAAAGCGAACAAACTAATTCGTGCGCGGATCGCTCCGTCCGGCCGCTCAGACCGGAAGTGAGACGCGCATCACGAGACCACCGCCTTCACGGGGCTCCGCGATGATACGGCCGCCGTGGGCGCGCGCCACGGACCGCGCGATCGACAGGCCGAGCCCGACCCCCTTGTCGCTGCCCGTTCGCTCCGTACGCAGCCGTCTGAAGGGCTCGAAGAGGTTGTCGATCTCGTACGCGGGCACCACGGGCCCGGTGTTCGAGACCACCAGCAGGGCCTGGCCGCCCTGCAGCTCGGTGGTGACCTCCACCCAGCCCTCCTCGGGAACGTTGTAGCGCACGGCGTTCTGTACGAGGTTCAGCGCGATCCGCTCCAGCAGGACGCCGTTGCCCTGGACGACCGCCGGGGCCCGCTCGCCGCGGATCGCCACACCGCGCTCCTCGGCCTCGCCGCGCGTCTGGTCGATCGCGCGCGAGGCGACCTCCGCGAGGTCGACCGGTTTGCGCTCGACGATCTGGTTGTCGCTGCGGGCCAGCAGCAGCAGGCCCTCGACCAGCTGCTCACTGCGCTCGTTGGTGGCCAGCAGGGTCTTGCCGAGCTGCTTCAGCTCCGGCGGGGCCTGGGGATCGGAGAGATGGACCTCCAGCAGCGTGCGGTTGATGGCGAGCGGCGTGCGCAGCTCGTGCGACGCGTTGCCGACGAACCGCTGCTGGGCGGTGAAGGCCCGCTCCAGGCGGTCGAGCATCTCGTCGAAGGTGTCGGCGAGCTCCTTGAGCTCGTCGTCCGGGCCGTCCAGCTCGATCCGGCGGGACAGGTCCGTTCCGGCCACCCGGCGGGCGGTGCGGGTGATCCGGCCCAGCGGCGAGAGCACCCGACCGGCCATCGCGTAGCCGAAGGCGAAGGCGATGACGCTCAGCCCCACCAGGGCCAGCAGCGAGCGGTTCAGGAGCGTGTCGAGCGCCTGCTGCCGCTGGTGGTTGACGCAGGAGTTCATCGCCGCGTTGAAGGCTTCCGGCGATGCCTTCTCCGGCAGGTTGCAGACATTGCTGCGGACCTGCCCGTTGACGATCTGGAACGGCAGCTCGCTGCCCACGTGCAGGGCCTGCGCGGCCAGCATGTAGATGATCGACAGCAGCAGGATCCCGGCAATGAGGAACATGCCGCCGTAGAGCAGCGTGAGCCGTATCCGGATGGTCGGACGCAGCCAGTAGGGGGGCTCCTGCTGTTTGGGCTCCCAGGTGGGCTTCGGGGGCGCCGTCGGCGGCGCGGGGACGGTCGGCATCGGCCGTCAGATCCGGTAGCCGGAACCGGGCACGGTGACGATCACCGGCGGCTCGCCGAGTTTCCGGCGCAGCGTCATCACGGTCACCCGGACGACATTGGTGAACGGGTCGGTGTTCTCGTCCCAGGCCTTCTCCAGCAGCTGCTCGGCCGAGACGACCGCGCCCTCGCTGCGCATCAGGACCTCCAGCACGGCGAACTCCTTCGGCGCGAGCTGGACCTCCGTCTCGCCCCGGAAGACCTCGCGCCGGTTGGGGTCGAGCTTGATGCCGGCCCGCTCCAGGACGGGCGGCAGGGCCACCGTCGTACGCCGGCCGAGCGCCCGCACCCGCGCGGTGAGCTCGCTGAACGCGAACGGCTTGGGCAGATAGTCGTCGGCACCCAGCTCCAGGCCCTCGACCCGGTCGCTGACGTCCCCGGACGCGGTGAGCATGAGCACCCGGGTGGGCATGCCCAGCTCGACGATCCGGCGGCAGACGTCGTCGCCGTGCACCAGGGGGAGGTCCCGGTCCAGCACCACGACGTCGTAGTCGTTGACCTCGATGCGCTCCAGGGCCGCCGCACCGTCGTACACGACATCGACGGCCATGGCCTCCCGGCGCAATCCGGTGGCCACCGCATCGGCGAGCAGTTGCTCGTCCTCCACGACGAGTACGCGCACGGCGCTGTCCTTCCTTAGAAACTTCAGAACGTATCGAAGTGCCCACGGTCCGTGATCCGGACACCCGTCGGCACTGGTCTGTGCGGCTCCATCCTGCCCGCAACGCGCATAAACCGGCGGTAAGACGACGCTGCCCTACCTGGGGCTCAGCGGAATTCACCGGATTTACCGGCCAGTTGAGGTTTCTCCGGTCCCCGGCCCGGGGAGGACGAATGCACACCCGAGATCGCGCCTTGAATGTGGCGTGCCACAGGCCACTCCGTCCCCGGAGAGCGCGTGATCACCCGCCCTACCGCCTCCGTGCGGAGGGAAACCCCGGGCACACCCCCGTGCCACCGACCCACGATGAGGGGGCGCATTATGGACGCTTTCACCGCAGGTCTGCTGCAGCGGATCAAGACCACCGAGTACGACCTCACGAGAGCTCGGGAGACGGGCGACGACTTCCTCGCGGATGTCGAGCAGAGCGAGCTGGAGGACCTTCACCGCCTCGCCGCCGAGCATGGCGTCGAGATCGGCGCCACCAGCGTCTGAGCACCTCGGCGAGAAGGGCCCCCGATGCCGTGACCGGTGTCAGGGGCCCTTCCCGTGTCCCGGGCGGGCCCGGTCGGCTCCTAGTCGTGCCAGGCGCCGTACTCCTCCAGGAGGGCCTGCAGCGGCTCGAAGACGCCCGGCGTCGCGGCGACGGTCAGGTCTCCGTCGGCGGGCAGCCCGGGACGCCCGCCGGTGTGCGCGCCCGCCTCGCGGGCGATGAGGTCGCCGGCCGCGAGGTCCCAGGGGTGCAGCCCTCGCTCGTAATAGCCGTCGAGGCGGCCCGAGGCCACATCGCAGAGGTCCACGGCGGCGGAACCGCTGCGCCGGATGTCACGAAGGCGCGGGATCAGCTTCTGAGCCACGTCCGCCTGGTGCGTACGGACGTCGCTGACGTAGTTGAACCCGGTCGAGACGAGCGCCTGGTCGAGCGGCGGCGCGGGCCGGCAACGCAGTGCCGCACCCTCGCCGTACGCGCCGCCCCTGGCGTACGCACCACCGCCGAGCACCGCCCGGTAGGTCTCGCGGCGCATCGGGGCCTCCACCACGCCCACGACCCGCACGCCGTCCCGTTCGGCGGCGATGGAGACGGCCCAGGTGGGCAGTCCGTACAGGTAGTTCACGGTGCCGTCGAGCGGGTCGATGACCCAGCGGATACCGCTGCTGCCCTCGGCACTGGCCCCTTCCTCACCGAGGAAGCCGTCCTGCGGGCGGCGTTCGCTCAGGAAGCCGGTGATCAGCTTCTCGGCGGCGATGTCCATCTCGGTGACGACATCGATCGGGCTGGACTTGGTCGCGGCCACGCCCAGATCGGCCGGGCGGCCGTCACGGAGCAGCGCGCCCGCGCGGCCGGCGGCCTCCAGGGCGAGGTCGAGCAGTTCGGACAGGTTCGGGTCGGTCACGGCTCTCCAGGGGTCTGCGGGGGTACGGCGGGGCTCCTACGCGTACGGGCTGTCGGCACCCGCGGCGGCGGGCTTGGGGGCCCGTGCCGGGCAGCATCCGACCGGGCAGAGGTCGTGGCCCGGTCCGAGCGCGCCCAGCGCGCACCGCGCCCCGCCCTGTCCCCGCTCGGTGGCGGCACGCTCCAGCACCAGTTCGCGCACGGCCGCGGCGAACCGCGGGTCGGCGCCCACGGTCGCCGACCGGCGCACCGGCAGCCCCAGCTCGGCGGCCTTCGCGGTGGCCTCGGTGTCGAGGTCGTACAGGACTTCCATGTGGTCCGAGACGAATCCGATGGGGGCCATCACCACAGCGGGCACACCGTCCGCGTGCAGCGCCTCCAGGTGGTCGCAGATGTCGGGCTCCAGCCAGGGGATGTGCGGGGCGCCGCTGCGCGACTGGTAGACGAGCTGCCAGGGGTACTCGACGCCGGTCTCCTCGCGCACCGCGTCGACGATCAGCCGTGCGACGTCGAGGTGCTCGGCGACATAGGCGCCGCCGTCGCCGTGCGCCTCCGCGGGACCGGAGGTGTCGGCGGCCGAGGTGGGGATGGAGTGCGTGGTGAAGGCGAGGTGCGCGCCGGCCCGTACATCCTCGGGGAGGTCGGCCAGGGCGGCGAGGACGCCGTCCACCATGGGCGTCACGAACCCGGGATGGTTGAAGTAGTGCCGGAGCTTGTCCACCCGGGGCACCGGCAGCCCCTCCGCCTCCAGGGCGGCCAGGGACTCGGCGAGGTTCTCCCGGTACTGCCGGCAGCCCGAGTAGGAGGCGTAGGCGCTGGTGGCGAGGACGGCGATGCGGCGGTGCCCGTCGGCGGTCATCCCGCGCAGGGTGTCGGTGAGGTACGGCGCCCAGTTGCGGTTGCCCCAGTACACCGGCAGGTCCAGTCCGTGCTCGGCGAAGTCCTTGCGCAGGGCGTCCAGCAGGGCTCGGTTCTGGGCGTTGATCGGGCTGACGCCGCCGAACAGGAAGTAGTGCTTGCCGACCTCCTTCAGCCGCTCCTCGGGGATGCCTCGGCCACGGGTCACGTTCGCCAGGAACGGGACCACGTCGTCCGGGCCTTCGGGGCCGCCGAAGGAGAGCAGCAGCAGGGCGTCGTAAGGAGCGGGATCGCGCAGATCGGACATGACACCGATCCTGCCACCCGCCTCGGACAGCCCTCCCACCGACATCTGCCCCGGGCCCACCCCGCTGTCGGACCGATCGCCCCGACCGTAAGCTGTATCGGTTACCTTCACGTATGACAGGCGTGTGCGATCACGCTGTTCCGGAGCCCTCCTTGCCCAGTCCCTACCGCGCGATATTCGCCGCCCCCGGCACCAAGGGGTTCTCGGCGGCCGGATTCCTCGGCCGGATGCCGCTGTCCATGATGGGCATCGGCGTGGTGACCATGATTTCCCAGCTCACCGGCCGTTACGGACTCGCCGGCGCGCTCTCCGCGACGCTGGCGATGTCGGCGGCGGTGCTCGGGCCGCTGATCTCCAGGCTCGTCGACCGGCACGGGCAGCGCCGCGTCCTGCGTCCCGCCACCCTCGTCGCGCTGGCGGCGGTGGCCGGACTCCTGGTCTGCGCGCAGCAGCGGCTGTCCGACTGGACGCTCTTCGTCTTCGCGGCGGGCGCCGGATGCGTTCCCAGCGTGGGTTCGATGATCCGGGCCCGCTGGGCGGAGATCTACCGCGGTTCGCCGCGCGAGCTGCACACCGCGTACTCGTGGGAGTCGATCGTCGACGAGGTGTGCTTCATCTTCGGGCCGATCATCTCGATCGGTCTGTCCACCGCCTGGTTCCCGGAGGCGGGGCCGCTGCTGGCCGCCGGGTTCCTGCTGGTCGGTGTCCTCTGGCTGACCGCGCAGCGGGCCACCGAGCCTGTTCCGCATCCGCGTCGGCAGCACACCGGCGGCTCCGCGCTGCGCTCCCGGGGTCTCCAGGTGCTCGTGGTGACGTTCGTGGCCACCGGTGCGATCTTCGGGTCCGTCGACGTGGTGACGGTGGCCTTCGCCGAGGAGCGCGGCCACAAGGCCGCGGCGAGCCTGGTGCTGGCCGTGTACGCGCTGGGGTCCTGCCTGGCCGGCGCGGTCTTCGGCCTGCTCCACCTCAAGGGGAAGGCCTCCACCCGGTGGCTGGTGGGCGTGTGCGCGATGGCCGTGAGTATGATCCCCCTCCAACTGGCCGGGAACCTGCCGTTCCTGGCCGTGGCGCTCTTTGTCGCGGGCCTCGCCATCGCACCGACGATGGTCACCACCATGGCCCTCGTCGAACAGCACGTACCGCGCACCGAACTGACCGAGGGCATGACCTGGACCAGCACCGGGCTCGCCGTCGGGGTGGCGCTCGGCTCCTCGGCCGCCGGCTGGGTGGTCGACGCGTCGGGGGCCGAGGCGGGGTACGCGGTACCCGTCGTGGCGGGAGCGCTCGCGGCCGCGGTGGCGTTCCTGGGGTATCGCCGGCTCAGCGGGCCGGTTCCTGAGAAAGGGCGCGCGGAAGATGACCGACACCGACGCACGGACGACGACGAACGCGTGGCGTAACTGGGCGGGGAATGTCAGCGCCCGTCCGGTACGGGCCGTGTCCCCCGCCTCCGTGCCGGAGCTCGCCGAGGTGCTGCGCCGGGCGTCCGAGGACGGCCTGCGGGTGAAGCCGGTCGGCACCGGGCACTCCTTCACCGCGACGGCGGCCACCGACGGCGTGCTGATCCGCCCGGACCTGCTCACCGGCATCCGGAACATCGACCGCGAGGCGATGACGGTGACCGTCGAGGCCGGCGCCCCGCTGAAGCGGCTGAACACCGCCCTGGCCCGCGAGGGCCTCTCGCTCACCAACATGGGCGACATCATGGAGCAGACGGTCGCGGGCGCCACCTCGACCGGCACCCACGGCACCGGCCGTGACTCGGCGTCCATATCCGCGCAGATCCGCGCCCTCGAACTGGTCACCGCCGACGGCACGGTGCTGACGTGCTCGGAGAAGGAGAACGCCGATATCTTCGCCGTCGCCCGGATCGGGCTCGGCGCGCTGGGTGTCGTCACGGCGATCACCTTCGCCGTGGAGCCGGTCTTCCTGCTGACGGCACGCGAGGAGCCGATGACCTTCGACCGGGTCACGGGCGACTTCGACGAGCTGGTCGCCGAGAACGAGCACTTCGAGTTCTACTGGTTCCCGCACACCGGGAACTGCAACACCAAGCGCAACAACCGCAGCGCGGGCCCCGCCGCCCCGCCCGGAAAGGTCAGCGGCTGGATCGAGGACGAGCTCCTCTCCAACGGGATCTTCCAGGTGGCCTGTTCGCTCGGCCGGGCGGTGCCCGCCACCATTCCGTCGATCGCCAAGCTCTCCAGCCGTGCCCTGTCGGCCCGTACGTACACCGACATCCCGTACAAGGTCTTCACCAGCCCGCGCCGGGTCCGCTTCGTGGAGATGGAGTACGCGCTGCCGCGCGAGGCCGCCGTGGAGGCGCTGCGCGAGGTGAAGGCGATGGTCGAGCGTTCGCCGCTGCGGGTCAGCTTCCCGGTGGAGGTCCGTACCGCCCCCGCGGACGACATCGCGCTCTCCACGGCCTCGGGCCGCGAGAGCGCGTACATCGCCGTCCATCTCTACAAGGGCACGCCCTACCAGGCGTACTTCACGGCGGTCGAGCGCATCATGACCGCCCATGACGGGCGCCCGCACTGGGGCAAGGTCAACACCCGCGATGCCGAGTACCTCGCCGGGGTGTACCCGCGCTTCGGCGAGTTCACCGCCGTACGCGACCGGCTGGACCCGGACCGGCTCTTCGGCAACGACTACCTGCGCCGGGTCCTGGGCGAGTAGGGCTCCCGGCCCGCGACGGCCCCGCGTGCCCCGGGCGTACGTGCCCCGGGGCACCGGGGCCGTTCACTGCCCGGTGTCCGTGCCGGCGGTGGCGGCGTCGCCCTGTGCCGGGGCCGCGCCCCCGCCCGCGGGGTCCGTGCCGGTGGTGGCGCCGTCGCCGGGCGCCGACGGGGAGGGAGTGGCCGCCGGGGACGGGCTCGTACGGTCACCGGTGTTGCCGGACGGCGTGGGACCGGGCGTCGGATCGGCCGAGGAGCTGTCGCCCTGACCGGCGTCCGGGTTCTGGCTCCGGCCGCCCTGCGGGTCCGTACCGGGCGTCGTGCCGCCCTTCTGACCGGGCGTCCGCTCCTGGCCGGGGTCGGTGCCCGTCGACGGCGCCGGATCGTCCGACCCGGAATTCCGCTCCCCGCCGCGCACGACGGAGCCGACAGTCGTGCCCTGGCCACCGCTCAGGTCGTTGCCGGAGATCAGCTCGTACGTGGTGATTCCGGCCATCGTGAGGACGAAGACCACGGCCGCCCCGAGCGCCGACCGCTTCCAGCCGCGGATCCGGGTGCCGTGCGTGGTGGCGTCGGAGAACTCCTCGTCCGGGTCCGGGCGCCCCGTGGTGAGCAGTTGGGTCGCGTCCAGGGGCCGCAGCATCCGCGTACGGTCCGGATCGTCCGCCGCGTCACTCGGCGCGGCCGCGGCGTCCGCCCTGCGCAGCACGGTCGTGGCGTCCACGGCGGGCATCATCGTGGTGGCGTCCGTGGCTCCCGCGGGGGTTCCGGCCGGCGGCCGTCGCGTCCCCTTCGCCGCACGCGCACCGCTCGTCTCACGCGTATGCACGGTCACCTCACGGTCCGGGTGCTTCACCTGGACCGTGACCTCGCGGATCTGCTCCCCCGTACGCCGGAAGAAGTGCTGGAAGACCGAACCGCCGCAGGTGGCGACGACGCTCATCACTCCGGCGCCGAGGATCGTTCCGTACACACCCAGCTGGGAGGCCGCCACCGCCGCCGCGACCGCCGCCACGGCACTGCCCGCCACCTGCGGCAGGCTCAGATCGATACGCCTTTCCTTGGGTTCTATGTCACTTTCCGGCTTCTGCACCATTTCCAGCCCTTGATTGACATCTCTCCCACCATGCAACAGGAAGGGACATTTGAGCGAAGTGATTGGTTCCGCTTCCGGGGATTCTGTGAAGCAGGACACGCGCGAGGGGCGCACCACCCCGGGCCGGGCGACTCAACTCCCGCACCTCACGAGAACTTCGGCGGCGCGGCGGTCCACCCTCGTGGCCCGAATGGAGTACTGTGGCGAGCCCTGGGGCCGGACTCCCGTGCGGGTGTCCGGGATCTTCGGGAGGGGGCCGAAGGAGGCACTCGATCCGGCGGCGCCACGGCATCGCACGGGGACTGGCTACATGAGGTGACCAACGGTCACTTTCTGTTGCAGAATAGGTCACCGTGTCATACCGGCGATCAAGGGCTCACGCCCGACACGCCGGGCAACACGGCAATGTTGTGGCAGGCTGCACCCGGGCAGGCCACACTCGACTAGCGGAAGCAGCGACGCACGTGACGTCGGCAGGCACCACCCGGGAGGTCCCCATGCCCGAACTGCGTGTCGTGGCCGTCTCCAACGACGGCACACGACTGGTGCTCAAGGCTGCGGACAGCACGGAGTACACGCTTCCCATCGACGAGCGGCTGCGAGCCGCCGTGCGCAACGACCGCGCGCGGCTCGGCCAGATCGAGATCGAGGTGGAGAGCCACCTCCGCCCCCGCGACATCCAGGCGCGGATACGAGCCGGTGCCTCCGCGGAGGAGGTCGCCCAGTTCGCCGGGATCCCCGTCGACCGCGTCCGCCGCTTCGAGGGCCCCGTGCTCGCGGAGCGCGCCTTCATGGCCGAGCGGGCCCGGAAGACTCCCGTGCGCCGTCCCGGCGAGAACACCGGCCCCCAGCTCGGCGAGGCGGTGCAGGAGCGGCTGCTGCTGCGCGGCGCCGACAAGGAGACCGTCCAGTGGGATTCCTGGCGCCGGGACGACGGCACCTGGGAGGTCCTGCTGGTCTACCGCGTCGCGGGCGAACCGCACTCGGCGAGCTGGACGTACGACCCGCCGCGCCGGCTGGTCCAGGCCGTGGACGACGAGGCGCGTTCGCTGATCGGCGAGACCGACGATGTCGCCGCGCCCGAGCCGAGCTTCCCGTTCGTGCCCCGGATCGCCCGGCTGCCGCGCGACCGGCCGCTGGACCGCGCCCTGGACCGCCAGATGGAGCGGCCCACGGCCCCGCCACCCCCGCCCGAGCCCGAGGAGCACATCGCGTCCGTCTCGGCCGGTGAGCGCGACTCGCTGACCAGCCTGCTGGAGGCGGTGCCGAGTTTCCGCGGCGACATGGTGGTGCCGGAGCGGCCGGCTCCGCCCGAGCCGCCCGCGATCGAGCCCGCCGCGCAGGAGCCGGGGGCCGACGAACCGCCGGCCGCGGCAGCCTCCGCGGGCGCCGGTTCCGCCTATGCGGACGTGCTCATGCCGCGGGCGGTGGCCGGTCATCGCGACCGGCTGACCGGTACGACGGACCGCCAGGCCGAGGCGGACGGCGTCCGGCCGGGCCGCCGGGCCGCCGTGCCGACCTGGGACGAGATCGTCTTCGGCACACGTCGCAAGAAACAGGACTGAGCGGGGTGACCACGGCATGAAGAGGGCCCGTACGCCACTGCGTGCGGGCCCTCGTGCCGTGCGCGTCCGCCGGGCCTCGCACTCACGGGGCCGGGGGCCGCGATGCCGGTCGGCGCGGTCGGCGCGCGTTCCGTTACTGGGGCTCGGGCCCCGTGGCGACCGGGCGGGACTCGTCGCCGGACCACTCGGACCAGGAGCCCGCGTACAGCGCCGCGGGGATGCCGGCGACGACCAGGGCCAGCACTTCGTGGGCGCCGGAGACCCCGGAGCCGCAGTAGACGCCGATCTCGGCCGCCCGGTCGGTACCGAGCCCCCTGAAGCGCTCCGCCAGCACCTCCGCGGCCAGGAACCGGCCGTCGTCACCCGTGTTCTCGGAGGTCGGGGCCGAGACGGCGCCCGGGATGTGGCCGCCCACCCGGTCGATCGGCTCCACATCGCCCCGGTAGCGCTCGGCGGCACGGGCGTCGAGCAGCAGACCCGAGCGGGCCAGCGCCGCCGCCCCGTCCGCGTCCAGCAGGCCCAGCGCACCGGGAACGGGCCGGAAGTCGCCCTCGACCGGGGCCGGATCCTCCTTCTGGAGTTCACCCGGCCAGGCGGCGAGACCGCCGTCCAGGACCCGGACGTCCGGGTGCCCCGTCCAGCGCAGCAGCCACCAGGCGCGCGCGGCCGCCCAGCCGAGGCCACCGTCGTACACGACCACCGGGGTTTCCCGGGAGACGCCGGCCCGGCGCATCACCGCCCCGAACGCCTCCGGATCGGGCAGTGGGTGACGGCCGCCGCTGCCTGCCGGACCTGCGAGTTCCGCGTCCAGGTCGACAAAGACCGCACCAGGAATGTGCCCGGTCTCGTAGTCGGGTCGCCCGTGCGGGCCACCCAGTTGCCAACGTACGTCGAGGAGCACCGGCGGACGTGGCCCCGCCGACTCGCTCGCGTATTCGGATGCGGTGATGATGGGCTTCATGGGTGCCATCCTCGCGCAGGAGCCACCCCACCCGTAACACCGCCGCAACGGACATACCACACCAAACCGGTCTCCCATGGTCGAGATCCCGGAAAGTGCGGCGCGGCCGGAGCACTTCGTGCGCCGGGTGGTGCAAACATCTGCACGGGGCGTACACATCCCGTACCGCATGACGGCACGCCGGCCCCGTTTCCCCCGTACGGCCACCCCGATGGTCCGAAGAGAGAGTGACGATGACCGAGGCTGCCGTTCCGCGTACGCCCGGAACACCTTGCTGGGTGAGTCTGATCGTGCACGGCCTGAGCGCGACCCAGGACTTCTACGCCGACCTGTTCGGCTGGGAATTCGTGCCGGGTCCGGACCAGCTGGGTCCGTACGTCCGGGCGCTGATCGACGGGAAAGTGGTGGCGGGCGTCGGACAGCTGCCGCCCGACCGGCACCTGCCGGTCGCCTGGACGACCTATCTGGCCACCGACGACGCGGATCTCACGGCGGAGACCATCCGGTCCTGCGGCGGCACGGTCGCCGTGGGGCCGCTCGACGCGGGCGAGGCGGGCCGGCTCGCCCTCGCCTCCGACCCCAGCGGTGCGGTCTTCGGGGTCTGGCAGGCTGCCGCGCATATCGGCACGGCGCTCGCCGGGGCTCCCGGCACACCGGTCTGGAACGAGCTGGTGACGCGCGAGACCGCGACGGTCTGCAAGTTCTACCAGACGGTTTTCGGCTACGAGGCGGAGGCGGTCGTCTCGGCCGACTTCGACTACCAGACCCTGCGTCTGGCGGGCCGCCCGGTGGCCTCGCTGCACGGCGTCGGCCACGCCCTGCCGCGCGACCGCGGTCCGCACTGGATGACGTACTTCGAGGTCGCCGACACCGACGAGGCGGCCCGGCGTGTGGTGGAGCTCGGCGGTTACATCCTGCAGCCGCCCCGGGAGGGGGCGGCCGGCCGGGTGGCGACCGTGGCGGACCCGGAGGGCGCGGTGTTCACGATCGTCCGGTCGGACCCTCGCTGAGCGGCCCGGCAGCGGGGAACGTCAGCGTGCCCGGACCCGCTCGACATGCCGGTGGGCGGGGCCGGCCAGCCGGGCGTGCATCTCGTCGAAGAGCTCGGAGGCGTGCGTTCCGCTCCATTCGCCGGGCAGCAGTTCACGCGCGACACCGGGATCGAGGTAGACGAGCCGGCGCCAGTCGGTGAGGACCCCGATGTACGCCGTGAACGCCTGGCGGTCCGTCACCGCGGCGCCGTTCGCGATCCGCTCGGCCACCGGACGGTGTGCGGCGAGGAATTCGACGTACAGCCGCTGGAGCCGGGCGGTGTCCCACCAGGAGCGGACCTTCGCGGCGAGTTCGTCTCCGTCGCCCCCGCCGGCCGACAGGTAGTCGGCCCGGAAGAGGTCCGCGTACGAGCGCAGTCCGTGCCTGGCCAGCATGGACTCCGCCTCGTCGTGCACATGTCCCGGAGCGATCCACACCCCGGCCGACACGGAACCGAAGCCGAGCCGGGTGAGCTGGGTGCGCAGGGTGTGCCGCCTGGCGCGTTCGGACTCGGGCACCGAGAAGACGACCAGCACCCAGCCCTCGTCCACGGTGGCCCGCCGGGCCGCGAAGATGCGCGGATCGCCGTCGCGCAGTATCCGCTCGGTCTCGGGTGAGATCCGGTATCCGGCCGCTCCGGACACCGACTGGGCCTCCAGCAGTCCGGCCCGCTTCAGCCGGGACACGCAGGAGCGTACAGTCGGTGCCTCGACATCGAGGTCGGCGAGCAGCTGGATCAGCGAGGCCACCGACATCCAGCCGTCGGTGTCGCGTGCGTACAGCCCGTAGACGGTCACGATCAGCTGTCTGGGCTGCACCTTGCCCAGAGAGCCCGGTCCGGACCCGGTCTCTTCCCCGCTCACCGTGTTCACAGCGTCATCCTAAGCAGCCTCGCGGAGGCGCCGACGGTGCGGGTTCAGACGGAGGTGACGGGCAGCACGTCCGGCGACAGCGCGCCCGCACGGGCGCTCGCGCTGGTCGTCCTGCGCTGGTGGTGGCGCCGGCACAGCACCTCGTAACCGACCTCGCCCGCCTGCTGGTTGACGTCTCCCACGACCACCTGGGCGCCCTCGACGACCATCTCGCCGCCGACTGTCCGGGCGTTGTGCGTGGCCCGTGCGCCGCACCAGCAGAGCGCTTCGACCTGGAGCGTCTCGACCCGGTCGGCGAGCTCGATCAGCCGCTGGGATCCGGGGAACAGCTTGGTCCGGAAGTCGGTGGTGATGCCGAACGCGAAGACGTCCATGTCGAGATCGTCGACGATGCGTGCGAGCTGGTCGATCTGGACGGGAGCCAGGAACTGCGCCTCGTCCACGATCACGTAGTCCGCCCGGCCGCCCCGGCTTATCCGGTCGACGAGATGGGCGTACAGATCCATGCCCTCATCGGCCTCGACGGCCTCGGTGACCAGTCCCAGACGCGAGGAGAGCTTGCCCTCCCCCGCCCGGTCGTCACGGGTGAAGATCACGCCTTGCAGGCCGCGTGCCGAACGGTTGTGGCCGATCTGCAGCGCCAGCGTGCTCTTTCCGCAGTCCATCGTTCCGGAGAAGAACACAAGCTCGGGCATGAGGAACTGAGCACCTTTCGGGCGGGGAAGCGACTGTTGGCGGAAAAACGCGGTTACGAGCGTACTTCGAGGAGCGGGACGAGCTGCTCGACGGGGGTCATCGAGCCGTGCATGCCGACCATCGCGGACTCGTGCGGCTCATTGACGGAGGCGGTGATCACCATGTCGTCGTGGGCCGCCGCGACGACGTCGCCGATCCTGCCGTGCACGCGTTCGTCGATCTTCGGGCCGAACCAGCCGGCCGCGATCGCCTCGTCCCTGCTCGCCACCCAGAACTGCTCGCCGAGCACTTCCTGCCAGACGGTCAGCACGTCGTTCTCGGCTCCCGGGACGGCGTACACATGGCGGGCCCGGCCCTCGCCGCCGAGCAGGGCGACGCCCGCGCGCAGCTCCCAGTCCTCGTCGAAGTCGATCCGGGACTGCTCGTCGAACGGGATGTCGATCATGCCGTGGTCGGCGGTGATGTACAGCGCCGAGCGGGGCGGAAGCTGTTCGGCCAGGCGCCGTGCCAGTCCGTCCACGTACATCAGCTGTCCGCGCCAGGCGTCGGAGTCCACACCGAAGCGATGTCCCTTGCCGTCGACCTCGCTGTAGTACGTGTAGACGAGCGACCGGTCGCCCGCGGCGAGCCGTTCGGCGGCGGTGTCCATCCGCTCCTCGCCGGACAGCCGGCCCAGGAACGAGCCGCCGCTGAGCGCGACCTTGGTGAGCGGGGTCTGCTCGAAGGCGGGGGCGGAGACCTGGGCGGTACACACGCCCGCCGCGTCGGCGAGCTTGAAGACGGTGGGGTACGGCTGCCAGGCCTTCGGGGAGGTCCAGGGCTTCCAGCGGAGCTGGTTCATCAGCTCGCCGGTCTCCGGATTGCGTGCCGTGTAGCCGGGCAGGCCGTGCTCCCCGGGCGGAAGCCCCGTCCCCACGGAGGCCAGCGAGGTGGCCGTGGTGGCCGGGAAGCCCGCCGTTATCGGACGGCCGGTGCCGCCGCGCGAAGTGGGGAGCAGGGAGTGCAGAAACGGTGCCTCGTCGGGATGGGCCTTGATCTGCTCCCAGCCGAGGCCGTCGATCAGGAACACGCAGTTCCGGTCGGCGGGGGTGAGTTCGGGGATCGCCGCGGTGAAGCCCGGCACGCCCTGTCCGGCGACGAGCGTGGGCAGCAGGTCGGCGAGCGATCCGCTGCCGTACTCCGGGACCGGGGCGCTGCCGACGGCGAGCAGATCGGGCTCCTGCCAGGCCGGCTGAACCATCAGCGGCCGGTCGCCGCGGTCGCGGCCGTGGCCTCGGAGAGCGCCTGGGCGAAGGCGAGGGTCTGGCGCACGGTGTCCGGGCCGTCGCCGGCCTCGCTGACCCGCAGGCTCAGGTCGTCGGCGGTGGAGTTGCCGGTGTAGCCGTGGTCGGCCTCGCAGTTGGGGTCGCCGCAGGCGGCCGGCTCCAGGTCGATCCGGGAGACCGCGCCCCAGCCGATGGTGAGGACGACCTCGCGGGGCAGCGTGCCCGGTACGTACTTCTCGGGGTTGGCCACGACACGGCTGACCACGACCGACGAGATCCGGTCGAGCTTGACCGACTCCGTGGAGGTGGTGGCGTACGGGGTCGGGGAGCTGGTGTCGGCGTTCTGCTCGTCGGTGTGGCTGACGATGAAACGGTTGTCCGTCAGGACCAGGACCGTGACGTGGCGGCGCACCTCGTTGGAGTCGAACGTGGTCTCCTGGTGCACCAGGTACGAAGCGACCGGCTCACCGCCCACGGCGGCCTCCACCGCCTCGGCCACGAGGGCCGGGTAGTAGCCACTGCGCTCGATCGCCGCGCGCAGCCCCTGGGTCGTCGTACCGGTCTTAGCCATGAGGACCATCCTACGGGGGGCGGATGACTGCCGGGGACGTTGCGCGGCAGGGCGGACCGGGACCCTCGGGCGGGACGGCGTCCGGGCCGGGGCGGACACCGCCGGGGTCAGTAGTTGGGGAGGCGGCGGGGGCCGAGATCGGTGCGGGCCGGGGGCGGCGAGAGGCGGACGCTCGCGCCGAGGACGGTCAGCCCCTGGGTGGCGACCACGACCGGTTCCAGGGCGATGGAGACCACCTCGGGGTGGTCGTCGACCAGCCGGGAGACCCGTAGCAGCAGCTCTTCGAGCGACGCCGTGTCCACGGGCGCCGCGCCGCGCCAGCCGAACAGCACCGGGGCCGCCCGGATGGACCGGATCAGTTCGGCGGCGTCGCGGTCCGTGGCCGGGACCAGACGGTGGGCGGTGTCGCCGAGGAGTTCGGAGGGCGCGCCCGCGAGCCCGAAGGAGAGGACGGCACCCGCCGCCGGGTCGATCGAGGCCCGAACGACGGTGTCGACGCCGCGCGGCGCCATGGCCTGGACGACGGGCTGGAGTTCGGCGGGTTTGCCGAGCAGGTCGGTCAGTTCGCCGTACGCCCGGCGCAGCGCGGCCTCGTTGGCGAGGTCCAGCCGGACACCGCCGAGATCGGCCCGGTGGCGCAGATGCGGCGCGGTGGTCTTGAGCGCCACGGGGTAGCCGAGCGACTGCGCCGCGGCGACGGCGGCGTCCGGGGCGGGCGCCGGGAGCGTCGGCCGTACGGTGATGCCGTAGCGGCCCAGGAGTTCGCGGGCCTCCTCGTGTGCGAGCGGCCGGCCCCGCGGGTCGGGGTCGGGGCCGAGGAGGGTGTCGATGAGCTCGGCGGCGCCCGGCTCGTCGATGGTGTCGTCGAGGAACTCGGGCACCTTGCCGGGCACGGCGGCCTGGCGTCGCCACTGCGCGTACCGCACCGCCTCGGCCAGGGCCCGCACCGCCCGTTCGGCAGCGGGATAGGCGGGGATCCGGCCGATGCGGGTGCCCGGGGCGCCGTCGCCCGCGAGGGGGGCTGCGGATGCCGGGGAGGCGGGCACCGGGCCGGGGTCGGCCGGGGTGGCGGCTCCGGTGCGTGCGGGGGTCGCGGCCGGGGCCGAGGAGGGCTGCGCCGAGGGGCGCGGCTGCGCGACCGTGCTGGTGGCCGCGGCGAGGGCCTCCGCCAGCCCGCCGATCTCGACATGCACGACGGCCACCGGCTTGGCCGGACCTGCGGCGGCGGCCGTGTGGAGCGCCGCCGCGAGCACTTCTCCGTCGCCCGCTTCCGCCTCGCCGTCCTCGCCCACCCACGGGATCGCCGTCACGACCACCGAGTCGCAGCCGTCGTCGGCGAGGGCCTCGGCCAGGGCGTTCCTGAAGTCCTGCGGGGTGGCGGCGGTGGTGAGGTCGAGGGGCGGGCGCGGGCGCAGTCCCTCGGCGAGACAGGCGTCGTACGTGAGGAGGCCGAGCGATTCGGAGTTGCCGAGGATCGCGACCCGGGGGCCGGCCGGCAGCGGCTGATCGGCGAGGAGGAGACCCGCGTCGACCATCTCCGTCACCGTGTCGACCCGGATCACGCCCGCCTGCCGCATGAGCGCCGAGACCGTCGCGTCCGGGATCCGGCTGACCGGCACCGCGTGGCCGGGCGGAGTGGAGCCGCTGTGCCTGGCGCCCTTCACCACGACCACCGGCTTCACCGCCGCGGTGCGCCGCGCGAGGCGGGTGAACTTGCGGGGGTTGCCGAGCGATTCGAGGTACAGCAGGGCGACATCGGTGTCGGGGTCCTCGTACCAGTACTGGAGGAAGTCGTTGCCGGAGATGTCGGCGCGGTTGCCCGCGGAGATGAAGGTGGACAGGCCCGCGCCGCGCCGGTAGAGCCCGGAGAGCAGCGCGATGCCGATCGCTCCGGACTGGGTGAAGAGGCCGATGCGCCCGGGGGCGGGCGGCTCGGGGGCGAGCGAGGCGTTCAGCCGAACCGTTTCCGCGTTGTTGATGAGGCCGAAGGCGTTCGGGCCGATGATCCGCATTCCGTACGAGCGGGCCTGGCGGACCAGTTCACGCTGCCGTTCCCGGCCCTCGGCGCCCCATTCGGCGTATCCGGCGGAGAGGACGACCAGACCCTGGACGCCGTGCTCGCCGCAGTCCGCGACGGCTTCCGGAACCCGGTCGGCGGGGACGGCGACGACCGCGAGGTCGACCGGTTCGGCGATCTCGCCGATCGAGCGGTGGGCGGGGACGCCGTCGACCGTGGCCCGGTCGGCGGCGAAGGCGCGGTTCACGGCGTACGTACGTCCGGTGAAGCCGGCCCCGAGGAGGTTGCGCAGGACCGTGCGGCCGACGCCGCCGGGGGTCCGGCCGACACCGATGACGGCGACGGAGCCGGGGGCCAGCAGACGTTGCACGGACCGCGCCTCCGCCCGCTGCTCACGGCCGCGCTGGACGGCGAGGGACTCGGCGGTCGGTTCGAGGTCCAGGGTGAGATGGACGGAGCCGTCCTCGAAGCTGCGCTGCTGGGTGTATCCGGCATCCCGGAACACCTTGATCATCTTGTTGTTGGCGGGCAGCACCTCGGCGGCGAAGCGACGGATGCCGCGCTCACGGGCGACGGCCGCGATGTGTTCGAGGAGCGCCGAGGCGACGCCCCGGCCCTGGTGCGCGTCCTGGACGAGGAAGGCGACCTCGGCCTCGTCGGCGGGTGCGGAGGCGGGCCTGCCGCGCTCGTCGATCCGGTCGTAGCGGACGGTCGCGATGAACTCGCCGCCGATTGTGACGGCGAGACCCACCCGGTCGACGTAGTCGTGATGGGTGAAGCGGTGCACGTCCCGGTCGGACAGCCGGGGGTACGGGGCGAAGAACCGGTAGTACTTCGACTCGTCGGAGACCTGCTCGTAGAAGCTGACCAGCCGTTCGGCGTCGTCCGTGGTGATGGGCCGGATGCGCGCGGTGCCCCCGTCGCGGAGCACCACGTCCGCTTCCCAGTGGTCGGGATAGGCGTGATGCGGACTCTGCTCCGGCGCGGGCTGCATGGGCAAAGACTACGGCTCCGCCAGCGGTCGCGTAGGTCTCGGGGCCGGGGCAGTCTGAGAGGGCCGATCGGCGGTTCACCAGGCGTTGCGGGCGTTCCCCGGGTCGGCCTGAGCACTGCGCACCGCGTGAGAGACTGGTCTAGACAACTGTTGATTCGTGAAGGGCAGAACCATGGCTGAGCGCCGCGTCAACGTCGGTTGGGCCGAGGGCCTGCACGCCCGCCCCGCTTCCATCTTCGTCCGTGCCGCCACGGCTTCCGGCGTCCCCGTGACGATCTCCAGGGCCGACGGCAACCCGGTGAACGCCGCCTCCATGCTCGCGGTCCTCGGCCTCGGCGCGCAGGGTGGCGAGGAGATCGTGCTCGCCTCCGAGGCCGACGACTCCGAAGCCGCCCTGGACCGTCTTGCGAAGCTGGTCGCCGAGGGGCTCGAGGAGCTCCCGGAGACCGTCTGAAACAATTTCCCCGAAAGAGCCGCGGCACCCTGAACCGGAGCCGCGGCTCTTTCGTTTTCCCGGAACGGGCCGTCCGGGGGAGCACACGAAATTCCGGCACACCAATTCCAGGCAGGACGGGATGACCCCGCGAAATCACGCCTCTTTGTTATACGGCGTAATTGTTGATGCCGGACGCCCGCGGTGTTTACGGAATGTTGCGAGGTCCTCACGCGCCCGGTGCGGGGAGCGGCGGGCCGTCGGCCCGGCCGGTCGGTCCGGCGCAGCCGGTGCGCGGCGGCGGCCCGTTCCGCGTGATGGGCGGCCAGCGCCCTGGCCCGTTCCGCGTCGCCGCGCGCCACCGCGTCCACGATGGCACCGTGCTCGGCCCAGGAATCCACCGGCCCGGCCGGCTGCTCGACCGCGTACATCCAGGCGATCTTGTGTCGCAGCTGGGTGAGCAGCGCGATCAGGCCGGGGCTGCCGGAGGCCTGCGCCAGCGTCTCGTGGAACCAGCCGCCCAGCGAACGCAGATCCCCGCTCTCGCCCCGCCCGGCCCGGTCCTGGCCGAGCCGCACGAGACCGCGCAGCACCTTGAGGTGCGCCTCGGTTCGGCGTTGCGCGGCGCGTGCGGCGCCCAGCGGCTCCAGCAGCATCCGGACCTCCAACAGGTCGGCCGCCTCCAGCTCGGTGGGCTCGGCGACGCAGGCACCCGCGTGCCGGCGGGTGACCACGAAGCCCTCGGACTCCAGGGTGCGCAGCGCTTCCCGTACCGGGACACGGGAGACCCCGTAACGGCGCGCCAGCAGCTCCTCCGTGAGACGGCTGCCGCGTTCGAAGACACCGGAGACGATGTCGTCACGGATTGCCGTACATACCGAATGCGCCGGAATGCGCATGTCCGAACCTCCGCCTCAATCCCCGCGAAACGCGGCCGGCCGACGCCTGTTCTGCGACTCTATTGCAATGCGGCCGCATTTCCGACGCCGGGCAGAAATTCATGAATATCTTTTGGCCACGGGGCGGTTCGACGGGCGGTCGCCGTCCGCGGGCACCCGGCGGGCATGCCGAAGGCCCCGGCATGCTGCCGGGGCCTTCGACGAGGTATTGCGGTGGGGCGCCGGTCAGACGCTGACGCCGTGGGCGCGCAGATACGCGACCGGGTCCATGTCGGAGCCGTACGACGGCGTCGTCCGGGCCTCGAAGTGGAGGTGCGGCCCGGTGGAGTTGCCGGTCGAGCCGGAGAGGCCGATCCGCTGGCCCGCGCCGACGCTCTGGCCGACGGAGACGCCGATCGAGGAGAGGTGGCCGTACTGCGTGTACGTGCCGTCCGTCATCCGGAGCACGATGTTGTTGCCGTACGCGCCGCCCCAGCCGGCTTCGACAACCGTACCGGCGCCGACGGCGACGACGGAGCTGCCGGACGCGGCGTGGAAGTCGATGCCCGAGTGGCTGCCGGAGGACCAGAGCGAGCCGCTGGACTTGTAACCGGTGGTGACGTACGAACCGGCGACCGGGAGCTGGAAGGAGCCCAGCCGGGTGCGCTCGGCGGACCGGGCGGCGCGTGCCTTCTCGGCACGGGCCTCGGCGGCGCGCTTCGCGTCGGCCTCGGCCTTGGCCTTCGCCTCGGCCTTCTTCTTGGCCTCGGCCTTCCGCTGGGCCTCCGCCTTCGCCTTCGCCGCGACGTCGGCCTGGTGCTGCTGCGCGTCGGCCTGGGCGCCGATCCGGTCGGCGAGGGTCTTGTCGATGGCGATGACCTGGTTGAGGCCGGTGTCGCTCGCGGAGAGGGCCTCGGAGTCGGCGGCGAGGGCCGGAGCGGCCATACCGCCGATGACGCCGGTGGTGGCCAGAGCCGCGACGCCGACGACCTTCGCGCTCCTGCGCGTCAGTCGGCTCGGGGCACGGTGCTTCCCGGTGGCACGGGTGAACGCCATGAAGTGGCTGATCCTTTCCTTCCTTCTCGCCTACCGGGTTAGCTGACGGGTTCGGAGCAGGAAGGTCTCCTACGGACGCCCCGGCCCCATCGAGGCTCAGGCATCCGATTCACCCCAGGGACTACGTGGGTCCCCGGCTCCCCAGGCTCGCGCCTGACGGGGACTCGGCGATGACTGTCCGGTACGTCGCGGATGCGGCATACGAGTGACGGGCAGTCGAGCCGACGCTAAGCGGGGTCGCTTTCATTCACCAAACGGACAGGACGTTTTGTAGCGCATCCCACAGGGCAGACAGGCAACCTCCCCATCAGAACGGACAAAAGGGAAGGCCCCGGCGAGATTCCGCTCACGGAGGCCTTCCCTTTGTCTCGATATGTGGCGATATGCCGGATAGCCGGACTGGCCGTCCGGCAGGGCGGCCACGGCGGGGCGACCACCCCGGCAGCCGGTGCCCGCCGGGGTGGTCGTCAGCCGGTGACCACCGACACCTCTCCGATGCCCAGAGCCCGGACGGGCTCCTCGATCCGTGCCGCGTCGCCGACGAGGATCGTGACCAGCCGGTCCCCCGGGAAGGCGTTGACGACCGCCGCGGTCGCCTCGACCGTGCCGGTCTCCGCGAGCCGGGCGTACAGCTGCGCCTGGTAGTCGTCGGGGAGGTGCTGCTCCACCTGGTCGGCGAGGGTGCCCGCGACGGAGGCCGCCGTCTCGAACTTCAGGGGTGCGACACCCACGAGGTTCTGCACGGCCGTCTCTCGCTCCTCGTCGGTCAGGCCCTCGGCCGCCAGCGTCCGCAGGACCGTCCACAGGTCCTTGAGCGCCGGTTCGGTGGACTCCGTGTCCACGGAGCCGCTGATGGCCAGCATCGCGGCGCCGGTCGCGCCCGAGGCGGAGTCCGGGGCCGACGACCGCAGCACCTGGGCGAAGGCCCGTACGCCGTACGTGTAGCCCTTCTCCTCGCGCAGCACACGGTCGAGACGGGAGGTGAGCGTGCCGCCCAGGCAGTACGTGCCGAGCACCTGGGCCGGCCACACGCTGTCATGCCGGTCGGCGCCGATCCGGCCGATCAGCAGCTGCGTCTGCACCGCGCCCGGACGGTCGACGATCACCACCCGCCCGGTGTCGTCGGCGGTGATCGGCGGGGCGGGACGGGGCTCGGCGGCCTCTCCCGACCAGTCGCCGAGGGTGTCGGCGAGCAGGGCGTCCAGGTCGATGCCGGTGAGGTCGCCCACGACCACGGCGGTCGCCGCGGTCGGCCGGACGTGGGCGTCGAAGAAGGCACGCACGGCCGCCGAGTCGATCCGCTCCACCGTCTCCTCGGTGCCCTGGCGCGGGCGCGACATGCGCGCCGCGGCCGGGAAGAGCTCCTTGGAGAGCTGCTTGGCGGCGCGCCGGGCCGGGTTGGCCTGCTCGTGCGGGATCTCGTCGAGCCGGTTGCGTACCAGCCGCTCGATCTCGCTGTCGGCGAAGGCGGGCGCCCGCAGCGCCTCGGCGACCAGCGCGAGCGCCTTGGCCAGCCGGGAGGCCGGGACCTCGAGGGAGACCCGGAGGCCGGGGTGGTCGGCGTGCGCGTCGAGGGTGGCGCCGCAGCGCTCCAGCTCGGCGGCGAACTCCTCCGCGGTGTTCTTGTCGGTGCCCTCCGACAGCGCCCGCGACATGATCGTGGCCACACCGTCGAGGCCCTCGGGCTCGGCGTCCAGCGGGGCGTCGAGGAAGATCTCGACCGCCACGACCTGCTGACCGGGGCGGTGGCAGCGCAGCACCGTGAGGCCGTTGGGCAGGGCGCCGCGCTCCGGCGCGGGGAAGGCCCAGGGGCGGGCGACGCCGGGGGCCGGCTGCGGGTGGTACTGCATCGAAACTCCAGTCGCGGCAGCGTCGGTCACTTGTCCGCTCCTTCGTGCGCGTCGGTGTCGTCGGCGTCGGTCTCGTCGGTGTCCGCTGCGTCCGCGGGCTCGGTCGATTCGACCGGTTCGTAGACCAGCACCGCGCGGTTGTCGGGGCGCAGCTGGGCCTTGGCGGCCGCCTGGACCTCCTCCGCGGTGATGTCGAGCACCCGCTGCACGGCGGTCAGGGCGAGCTGCGGGTCGCCGAACAGCACGGCGAACCGGCACAGTTCGTCGGCGCGGCCGGCGACCGTGCCGAGCCGGTCCAGCCACTCGCGCTCCAACTGGGCCTGCGCGCGCTCCATTTCCTCGGCCGTGGGGCCCTCGGCGGCGAACCGGGCGAGCTCCTCGTCGACCGCGACCTCGATCTGCGGCACCTCGACGCCGCCGGACGTCTTGACGTCCAGCCAGCCGAGCGACGGCGCGCCGGCCAGCCGCAGCAGCCCGAACCCGGCCGCCACGGCCGTACGGTCACGGCGGACCAGGCGGTTGTGCAGCCGCGACGACTCGCCACCGCCGAGCACGGTCAACGCGAGGTCCGCCGCGTCGCACTCGCGGGTGCCGTCGTGCGGCAGCCGGTAGGCGGCCATCAGCGCCCGCGCCGGAACCTCCTCGCGCACCTCCTCGCGCAGCTGCTCGCCGATGATCTCGGGCAGCGCGCCGTCGCGCGGCGGCTGCTTGCCGTCGTGGGACGGGATGGAGCCGAAGTACTTCTCGATCCAGGCGAGGGTCTGCTCGGGGTCGATGTCGCCGACGACCGAGAGCACCGCGTTGTTGGGCGCGTAGTACGTACGGAAGAAGGTGCGGGCGTCCTCGAGGGTCGCGGCGTCCAGGTCGGCCATCGAGCCGATCGGGGTGTGGTGGTACGGGTGGCCCTCGGGGTAGGCCAGCGCCGTGAGCTTCTCGAACGCCGTGCCGTACGGGACGTTGTCGTAGCGCTGGCGGCGCTCGTTCTTGACGACGTCGCGCTGGTTCTCCATGGACTCTTCGTCGAGCGCGGCGAGCAGCGAGCCCATGCGGTCGGCCTCGAGCCACAGGGCCAGCTCGAGCTGGTGCGTGGGCATGGTCTCGAAGTAGTTGGTGCGCTCGAAGCTGGTGGTCCCGTTGAGCGAACCGCCGGCCCCCTGCACCAGCTCGAAGTGGCCGTTCCCCTTGACCTGGCCGGATCCCTGGAACATCAGGTGCTCGAAGAGGTGCGCCAGACCGGTGCGCCCCTCGACCTCGTGGCGCGAACCGACGTCGTACCAGAGGCAGACCGCGGCGACCGGGGTCAGATGGTCCTCGGAGAGCACCACGCGCAGGCCGTTGGCCAGGCGGTGCTCGGTCGCTGTCAAGCCGCCGGAGCCGGCCTGAGCGGTGGCCGTGTGACCCATGGGCATGTACGTCCCTTCGATCGCGATACTGGATTTCCTGCGAGACCTGCCACTTTAAGCAAGCGCGCGGACACCTGGCGAAGTTCCCATATCGCGGAAGTTCGCGTGAAAGAGGGGCGCATCCCCCGCGCGACGGGTCGAAAAACCGACCCGACCGGGGCCTGGAACGCCTCTTGGGACGGGTCGAGGTCGGGGATGTCAGTGCGGCGGTCCACAATGGTCCGCGTCAGAACCTGAGGTTGCCCGAACAGAATCCGTGAAGGAGTCGCAGCAGCGATGGCCCGCCGCAGCACGAAGACCCCGCCGCCGGACGACTTCGAGGAGAAGATCCTCGACATCGACGTCGTCGACGAAATGCAGGGCTCCTTCCTCGAGTACGCGTACTCGGTGATCTACTCACGGGCCCTGCCCGACGCCCGTGACGGCATGAAGCCGGTGCACCGCCGCATCGTCTACCAGATGAACGAGATGGGCCTGCGCCCCGATCGCGGCTTCGTGAAGTGTGCCCGCGTCGTCGGCGAGGTCATGGGTAAGTTGCACCCGCACGGGGACGCGTCGATCTACGACGCGCTGGTCCGTCTGGCGCAGCCGTTCTCGATGCGGCTCCCCCTGGTCGACGGCCACGGCAACTTCGGCTCGCTCGGAAACGACGACCCGCCCGCCGCCATGCGGTACACCGAATGCCGGATGGCCGACGCGACATCGCTGATGACGGAGTCGATCGACGAGGACACCGTCGCTTTCCAGTCGAATTACGACGGCCAGGAGACGGAGCCGACCGTTCTCCCCGCCGCGTACCCGAACCTCCTGGTCAACGGGTCGTCCGGGATCGCGGTCGGCATGGCAACCAACATGCCGCCGCACAACCTGGGCGAGGTCATCGCCGCCGCCCGCCATCTGATCAAGCATCCGGGCGCCGACCTGGAGACCCTGATGCGGTTCGTGCCGGGTCCCGATCTGCCCACCGGCGGCCGGATCGTGGGCCTGGGCGGCATCAAGGACGCGTACGCCCGCGGGCGCGGCACGTTCAAGATCCGTGCGACCGTCTCGGTGGAGAATGTGACGGCCCGCCGCAAGGGCCTGGTCGTCACCGAACTTCCCTTCTCCGTCGGCCCGGAGAAGGTGATCGCCAAGATCAAGGATCTGGTCTCGTCGAAGAAGCTCCAGGGCATCGCGGACGTGAAGGACCTGACCGACCGCGAGCACGGCCTGCGCCTGGTCATCGAGGTGAAGAACGGTTTCGTGCCGGAAGCCGTGCTGGAGCAGCTCTACAAACTGACGCCGATGGAGGAGTCCTTCGGCATCAACAACGTGGCGCTGGTCGACGGACAGCCGCTCACGCTGGGGCTCAAGGAGCTCCTGGAGGTCTATCTCGACCACCGCTTCGACGTGGTGCGCCGGCGCAGCGAGTTCCGCCGGGGCAAGCGCCGCGACCGGCTGCATCTGGTCGAGGGCCTGCTCGTCGCGCTGATCGACATCGACGAGGTCATCCGGATCATCCGGTCCAGTGACAATTCGGCGCAGGCGAAGGAGCGGCTCATCGAGCACTTCTCGCTGAGCGAGACCCAGACCCAGTACATCCTGGACACCCCGCTGCGTCGGCTGACCCGATTCGACCGGATCGAGCTGGAGAGCGAGCGGGACCGGCTCAACAGCGAGATCGACGAGCTGACCGCCATCCTCGAATCGGACACCGAGCTGCGCAGGCTCGTCTCCACCGAACTGGCCGCGGTCGCCAAGAAGTTCGGCACCGACCGGCGTACGGTGCTGCTGGAGTCGGCCGGTTCGCAGGTCGCCTCGGTGCCGCTGGAGGTCGCGGACGACCCGTGCCGGGTGCTGCTGTCCTCGACCGGTCTGCTGGCCCGTACCGCCAACGACGAACCGATCGTTCTCGCCGAGGACGCCAAGCGTTCCAAGCACGATGTGATCGTGTCGGCCGTGCCGGCGACGGCCCGTGGCGACGTGGGCGTGGTGACGTCGACGGGTCGGCTGCTGCGGCTGGCGGTGATCGATCTGCCCCAGCTGCCGGACACCCACGCGGCGCCCAGCCTGTCGGGCGGGGCGATGGTCGCCGAGTTCCTCACCCTGGAGAACGACGAGTCCGTCATCTGCCTCACCACGCTCGACGAGGCCTCCCCCGGCCTGGCGATCGGCACCCTTCAGGGAGTCGTCAAGCGGGTGGTGCCGGACTACCCGGCCAACAAGGACGAGCTGGAGGTCATCGCCCTCAAGGACGGTGACCGGATCGTCGGCGCCGCCGAGCTGCGGACCGGCGAGGAGGATCTGGTCTTCATCACGTCCGACGCGCAGCTGCTGCGCTACCCGGCTGCGCAGGTGCGGCCGCAGGGCCGGCCCGCCGGTGGCATGGCAGGGGTCAAGCTCACGGCGGACGCCGAGGTGATCTCGTTCACCGCGGTGGATCCGGCGGCGGACGCGGTGGTGTTCACGGTCGCGGGCTCGCACGGCACGCTGGACGACTCGGTGCTGACGTGCAAGCTCACCCCGTTCGACCAGTACCCGCGCAAGGGCCGGGCCACCGGTGGGGTGCGTTGCCAGCGGTTCCTCAAGGGGGAGGACATCCTGGTGTTCGGCTGGGCGGGCGAAACGCCTGCCCGCGCCGCGCAGCAGAACGGCACGCCGAGCGAGCTGCCCGAGCCCGACCCCCGGCGCGACGGTTCGGGGACGCCGCTGGCCAAGCCGGTCGCGGTGATCGCCGGCCCGGTGTAGCGGGCCGGCCGGGCGACGCGTGGCGCAGCGCTACGCGTCGTCGCGGGGCCTTTGTACGTACCGCAGGACGCCCCACATGCTTCGTTCATGTGCGGCGTCCTGCGTCGCGTCCGGGCCCGGCGCGGCGCTCTCCCGGCAGCCGGCCAGCTCCTTGTGCAGGGCCTCCGGGGCGATGCCCGAGCCGATCAGCACCAGCTGGGTCCGGCGCGGTTCGTCGCGCTTCCAGGGCTGCGGGTCGAACCGCAGGAACCTGCCGACCGCGTGCAGGGCGTACTTGTTCGTCCGGTCGCCCACGCCGAAGTCGACGAACCCCTTGATCCGGTAGAGGCCCTGCGGCCGGGAGTCGAGGAACTCCATCAGACGGCGGGGGTTCATGGGGATGTCCGCGGTGAAGGACACGCTGTCGTACGCGGCGTGGAGGTGGTGTGCGTGCCCGGCGTCGCCCTCTTCCCCGTCCCGCTCCGCCAGGAGCAGATCCTCGAAGGTGAGCTGACGCACCTTCTCCTCGCTGTCCGGCCGCAGTGCCGGGTCGAAGAGCAGCTCGGGGTCGACACGTCCGTACGTGGCACGGATGACGGCTGCCGCGCCGCCGGCGGGTGCGCCTGCCGCGGCGACGGCGTCCCGGATGCGGGTCTGTTCCTCGCTCCCGACCCGGTCGGTCTTGTTCAGCACGACGAGGTCGGCGACGGCGAGGTGGCGGTCGATCTCCGGGTGGCGCTCCCGGGTGGCGTCGAACTCGGCGGCGTCGACGACCTCCACCAGTCCCCCGTACACGATGTGCGGATTGTCGCTGGCCAGGATCATGCGCACGAGTTCCTGCGGCTCGGCCAGTCCGCTGGCCTCGATGACGATCACGTCGAGACGGGCGGCGGGCCCGGTCAGCGTCTCCAGGAAGGTGTCGAGTTCGCTCGCGTCGACCGCGCAGCACAGGCAGCCGTTGCCCAGCGAGACCGTGGAGCCGACCTGTCCCGAGACCGTCATCGCGTCGATCTCGATGGCGCCGAAGTCGTTGACGATCACGCCGATCCGGTTCCCCGCTCGGTTGCGGAGGAGGTGGTTGAGCAGCGTCGTCTTGCCCGATCCCAGGAACCCCGCAAGGACGATGACCGGGATCTGCTGCTTGCGGGGCGGGGACGACGGGTTCAACGGGGACCTCTCTCGGGGACCTCAGGGCGTGGGGACCGGCTGCGGCGGGGGCGTCCCGACGTAACGGGCCGCCGGGCGGATGATCTTCGAGTCCTCCGCCTGTTCCAGGATATTGGCGCTCCAGCCGACCACCCTCGCCGCGCAGAAGGTCGGTGTGAACATCTCGCGCGGCAGCCCGCACAGCTCCATGACGACCCCGGCGTAGAACTCCACGTTGGTGTGCAGCTCCCGACCCGGCTTGAGCTCGGCGAGAATCGCCTCGACCTGGCGCTCGACCTCGACGGCGAAGTCGACGAGCGGGCCGCCGAAGCCCTGGGCGATGCCCCGCAGCATCCGTGAGCGGGGGTCCTCGGTGCGGTAGACGGGGTGTCCGAATCCCATGATCCGTTCACCGGCGAGCACTCGTTCGCGGATCCAGCCGTCGATGCGGTCGGGGGTACCGATGGCGTCCAGGGTGTCGAGTGCCCGGCTGGGCGCTCCGCCGTGCAGCGGTCCGGAGAGCGCGCCGACGGCCGCCACCAGGCAGGCCGCCATGTCGGCGCCCGTGGAGGCGACGACGCGGGCGGTGAACGTCGAGGCGTTGAAGCCGTGGTCGATGGTGGAGATCAGGTACTGCTCCACGGCCCTGACCCGCGCGGCGTCCGGTACGGAGCCGGTGAGCATGTAGAGGTAGTTGGCCGCATGGGGCAGGTCGTCGCGCGGCTCGACCGGTTCGAGCCCCTGACCGAGCCGGTGCAGGGCGGTGAGCACGGTGGGGACGGCGGCGCAGGCGGCCAGTGCGTCGGCGCGGCGCCGGTCGGCGTCGATGTCGTACACCGGCCGGAAGCCGGCGGAGGCGCCGAGGAGCGAGAGGGCGGTGCGCAGACCGGCCAGGGGCCCGGAGACGGCTCCCGCCCGCGCTATGGCGGGCAGCGCCTCGCGCACCTCGGCGGGCAGCCGGCGCAGCGAGGCGGTACGGGCGGCGAATTCGGCACGGGCCGCGGCGTCGGGCAGCGCGCCCTCGGACAGCAGGTACCAGACGTCCTCGAAGCTGCGGGTCCGTGCCAGTTCGATCGCCGAGTACTGCCGGTAGTGGTAGAAGCCCTCGCGTCCCCGGACGTCCCCGAGGGCCGTGTCCGTGACGACGACGCCTGCGAGGCCTCGGGGTACGTCGAGCGGGGTTCCGCTGGTCATGGTCGGCATCTCTTCCTCCGTGAGCGTCCCGGCGGGTCTCATTGATATTGATTTCGACCATCTATGATTGATTCAATCCTGTCAACATTGATTGAATCAATATGGATACGGTTGGCGACATGAAGGATCAAGCAACGCCCGGCGACGGTCCGGAGGCGACGGCTCCGCGGCGGCTCAGCACCCGGGAGGCGGCCGAACGTCTCGGGGTGAAGCCCGAGACGGTGTACGCGTACGTCAGTCGTGGCCAGCTGAGCAGCAGGCGCGCTCCGGGCGGACGCGGCAGCACGTTCGACGCCGCGGAGGTCGACGCGCTGGTCCGGCGCACGGGCCGCAAGGCCCCCTCCCCCGCCACCGGTGATCTGGTCTTCCGTACCGGCATCACGCTGATCGAGGGCGACCGCTACTACTTCCGTGGCGTCGACGCGACCGAGCTGGCCCGGCGGTACGCCTACGAGGAGGTCGCCGAGTGGCTCTGGACCGGCGAGCTGCGGCCCGGCGTCCGCTTCACGGCACCGGCCGAGGCGCTGGCCGCGGCGCGCCGGGCGGTCGACGCACTGCCCGCGCACAGCGGCTCGACGGACCGGTTGCGCGTGGCGGTGGTCGCCGCGGCGACCGCCGATCCGCTCCGTTTCGACCTCTCGCGCGAGGCAGTGCTCGCCGCCGCGCGGAGCCTCGTTCCGACCCTGGTCGGTGCACTGCCCCTGGCCGCGGACACACCGTCGGCGGCCGAGGGGACCGGGGGCCCCTCGGACCCGGCCGGCCCCGGACTGGCCCGGCAGCTGTGGCCGAAGCTCACCGCCCGGCCGGCCGACGAGCCGTCGGTCGCCGCGCTGGACGCCGCACTCGCCCTGCTGATCGACCACGACCTCGCGGCGTCGACACTGGCCGCCAGGGTCGCCGCATCCGCCCACGCCCATCCGTACGCGGTGGTCTCGGCGGGCCTCGGAGTCCTGGAGGGCCCGCTGCACGGGGCGGCGAGCGGGCTGGCACACCGGATGCTGACCGAGGTCCTGGAGCGGGGGTCCGCGGCCCCGGTGGTCGCGGACCATCTCCGCACCGGACGCAGGGTGCCCGGACTCGGCCACCGTCTCTACACCTGCGAGGACCCGCGGGCGCGGGCGCTGTTCGCCCTGCTCGACCGGGTGCCGGAGGCGGCCGGAACGCTCGCCGCGGCACGCGACGTGGTCACCACGATGGCCCGGCACGCTCCTCTGCACGCCAATGTCGACCTGGCGCTCGCCGTCCTCTCGGTCTCCTGCGGCATGTCGGCGGAGGCCGGCGAGACGGTGTTCGCGGTGTCCCGCACGGCCGGCTGGATCGCCCATGCCCTGGAGGAGTACGGGGAGCGGCCCCTGCGGATGCGTCCCAGCGGCGAGTACGGCGGCCCTCGTCCGCCTCAGCCGCTGCCCGCCGCCATGAGTGGGCCGCCGCGATAGACGGTTGCGGTGCGGCGCGATGCACGGCTGCGGTCCGGGCAGGACCCGGCCTGGCCCGCTCAAGCGCCCGGCCGCGCGAGGGGAATTTCGGAAAGCACCGGAATGCCCTTTACCGTTCATACGATGAGCGCCCCACCGCCCACCGCCAGGAGAGCACGCCGGCTCGGCTGGCCCCAGCGGGTCTTCTCCCAGGTCCTGCTGATGCAGCTGGCCATCGCGACCGGCGTCACCGTGCTCGCCACCGGCCTCTTCCTGGCACCGCTCAGTGCCCAGCTCGACGACCAGGCGATGCGCCGTGCCCTGGCCATCGCACAGAGCACGGCGGCCCAGCCGCAGCTCACCGAGGAGCTGCTCGCCACGGACCCGTCGCCCACCGGACCCGTGCAGTCCGTGGCCGAGCGGGTCAGGCATGCCACCGGCGCCGAGTACGTCGTCGTCATGGACCGGCGCGGGGTGCGCTGGTCGCACACCGACGCCAACGAGATCGGCAAGGTCGTCTCCACCGACCCGAGCGACGCGCTCGCGGGCCGGAACGTCATGGAGATCGACAGCGGGACGCTCGGCCGCTCGGCCCGCGGGAAGGTCCCGCTGCGCGACGAGGCGCAGCACATCGTGGGCGCCGTCTCCGTCGGAATCGCGTACGACAGTGTCCGCGCCCGGCTCCTCGCCGCGATCCCCGGGCTGTTCGCGTACGCGGGCGGTGCGCTCGCCGTCGGGGCGCTGGCCGCCTATCTGATCTCCCGGCGCCTCCAGCGGCAGACCCACGACCTCGCGTTCTCCGACATCTCCGCGCTGCTGACGGAGCGCGAGGCGATGCTGCACGGGATCAGGGAGGGGGTCGTCGCACTCGACCGGACGGGCAGGATACGGCTGCTGAACGACGAGGCGCAGCGGCTCCTGGGTCTCGGCCCCGACGCAGCGGGCCGCCCGCTGGACACCGTGCTCGGCGCGGGACGGACGGCCGATGTGCTGGCGGGCCGGGTGCTCGGCGACGATCTGCTGACGGTGCAGGGCGCCCGGGTCCTGCTCGCCAACCGGATGCCGACCGACGACGGCGGCGCCGTCGCCACCCTCCGCGACCGCACCGAACTCGAACACCTCGGCCGCGAACTCGACTCGACACGCGGCCTGATCGATGCGTTGCGGGCCCAGGACCACGAGCACGCCAACCGGATGCACACGCTCCTGGGGCTGCTGGAACTGGACATGCACGAGGACGCCATGGAGTACGTCACCGAGATTGTGGGCGTCCACCGGGCGACCGCCGAGCAGGTCACCGAGAAGGTGCACGATCCGCTGCTGGCCGCGCTCCTGGTCGGCAAGGCGACCGTGGCGGCGGAGCGCGGTGTCGCGCTGCGCATGGCCCCCGGGACACTGCTACCGGACCGGCTGGTGGACCCTCGCGGGCTGGTCACGGTCGTCGGCAACCTCGTGGACAACGCACTGGACGCGGCTGCCGGAGCGGACGGCGCCCTGGTCGAGGTGGGCCTGCACGCCGAGGGCCGTACGGTGGTGCTGCGGGTCCGTGACAGCGGCCCCGGAGTTCCGCTCGGGCAGCGCGAATCGATCTTCACGGAGGGCTGGACGACGAAGGAGGTCCCGGCGCACGGCAAGCGCGGCCTGGGCCTTCCCCTGGTGCGGCGGCTGGCGGAACGGCAGGGTGGCAGCGTCACTGTCGACGGGGCCGTCGACGGCGGCGCCGAGTTCACCGTCGTACTGCCGGAGGCCCTTGCGGACCCGGACCTGACAGAACCGGAAGTGACTGGATCCGGAGTGGCTCGGTCCGAAGTGGCTCGGTCCGAAGTAACTAGGTCCGAGGTAGCTGGGTCCGAAGTGGCTGGACCGGAAATGACCGAATCGAATACCGGCATCGCGGGAGAAGCTCAGTGATCGAGGTCCTGGTGGTGGACGACGACATCCGGGTCGCGAAGGTCAACGCGGCCTACGTCTCCAGGGTGCCGGGTTTCCGGGTGACCGCCCAGGCGCACTCGGCCGCCGAAGCCCTCGCCACGATCGAGAGCCGACGCGTGGACCTGGTGCTGCTGGACCACTACATGCCCGACCGCAACGGCCTGGCCATGGTGCGGGAGCTGCGCAGGCTCGGCCACCACACCGACGTGATCATGGTGACGGCGGCGCGCGACGTCGCCACCGTGCAGGAGGCCATGCGGAACGGTGCCCTGCAGTACCTGGTGAAACCGTTCGCGTACTCGGGGCTGCGCACCAAGCTGGAGGCCTACGCGGCGCTGCGCCACACGCTGGAACGGGGCGGCGAGGCCGAGCAGGGCGAGGTGGACCGGCTCTTCGGCGCCCTGTGGGCAGCGGGCGAGCCCGATCTGCCCAAGGGGCACTCGCCGACCACGGCGGAACTGGTCAGGCAGGCGCTCCGGAGCGCGGACGGGCCGCTCTCCGCGCAGGAGATCGCGGAGAGCGCCGGCATGAGCAGGCAGACCGCCCAGCGCTATCTGAAGCTGCTGGAAAGGACCGGCAGGGTGCGGCTGACGCTGCGGTACGGCGAGACGGGCCGCCCGGAGCACCGCTACACCTGGTCCACCGGCGGGCAGACCTGACCGGTCCCGTCCGTACGGTGCGGGGGCACCGGACTACACCGCGCCCGCCCCGGTCAGTGCGCGGACCTCGGTCTCCGCGTGCTTGGCCTCGTCCGGCGGATCGGTGGAGGTGACCGTTCCGACCCAGCCGGCCAGGAAGCCCAGGGGGATGGAGACCAGCCCGGGGTTCTCCAGCGGGAAGAGCTGGAAGTCGACGCCCGGGAAGAGCGAGGCGGGGCTGCCGGAGACGACCGGGGAGAGCAGCACGAGCAGCACTGCGGGAATCAGCCCGCCGTAGACGGACCAGACCGCTCCCCGGGTGGTGAAGTTCCGCCAGAACAGGGAGTACAGAAGCACCGGAAGGTTGGCCGAGGCGGCGACGGCGAAGGCGAGCCCCACCAGGAACGCCACGTTCAGGTCCTGGGCGACCAGCCCGAGTCCGATGGCGGCCACCCCGATCGCTGCCGCGGCCACCCTGGCCACGGCGACCTCGCTGTACTGCTTGGAGCCGGGGCGCCTGAGCGAGGCGTAGAGGTCATGGGCCACGGAGGCGGACGAGGCCAGCGTGATACCCGCGACGACGGCGAGAATGGTCGCGAAGGCGACTGCGGCCACCACGGCGAACAGGATCGTTCCGCCGGTGGACCCCTCGCCGCCGCCGAGCACCAGGGCCAGCAGCGGAACCGCCGTGTTCCCCGCGGGATTCGACGCCCGTACCTCGGCCGAGCCGACCAGGGCGGCCGCCCCGAATCCGAGCGCGATGGTCATCAGGTAGAAGCTGCCGATGAGCCAGATCGACCAGACGACCGAGCGGCGGGCCGCACGGGCGGTGGGCACGGTGTAGAACCGCGACAGGATGTGCGGCAGCCCGGCCGTACCGAGTACCAGGGCCAGCCCCAGGCTGATGAAGTCGATCCGCGCGGTCCACGTACCGCCGTACCGGAGACCCGGCGCGAGGAACCGGCTGCCGTGGCCGCTCCGCTCGGCGGCGGAGTTGAGCAGGGCGTTGAAGTCGCCGTGGAAGCGGACCAGCACGAGAACGGTGAGCACGGCCGCTCCCGCCATCAGGAGAACGGCCTTGACGATCTGGATCCAGGTGGTGGCGCGCATCCCGCCGAGCGATACATAGATCACCATGAGCGCCCCGACGCCGATGACGGTCCAGGAGCGGGCGGCGCCACTCGTACCGCCGAGAAGCAGCGCGACCAGGCTGCCCGCGCCCACCATCTGTGCCACCAGATAGAGCACGGAGACGGTGACGGACGAAGTGCCCGCCGCGACCCGGACCGGGCGCTCCGCCATCCGCGCCGCCACCACATCGGCGAGCGTGAACCGGCCGCAGTTGCGCACCAGTTCGGCGACCAGCAGCAGGACGACCAGCCATGCGACGAGGAAACCGACCGAATAGAGCATGCCGTCGTAGCCGAAGAGGGCGATCAGACCGGAGATGCCGAGGAACGACGCGGCCGACATGTAGTCGCCCGCGATGGCGAAACCGTTCTCCATGGGGGAGAACAGACGACCGCCCGCGTAGAACTCCTCCGCCGAACCATGGCGGTTACGGCTCACCCAGGTGGTGATGGCGAGCGTCACTGCGACGAAGGCGCTGAACAGCAGGAGCGCCAGCGTCTGGTGGTTCCCGTTCAACGCCCGGCCCCCCGCGTCATCTCCTGTGTCTCCCACCGCAGCTCGAGTGCGGCCCGGTCCCTGCGCAGCCGTGCGTGGCGCGCGTACGCCCCGGTGAGAAGGAAGGTCGTGAGGAACTGCCCGAGCCCCGCGACCATCGCGACATTGACCGCCCCCGCCACCGGGCGGGCCATGAGTCCGGGCGCGGTGATCGCGGCGACGACGTAGACGAGGTACCAGACGAGGAAGGCGATGCTGGCGGGGATGACGAACCGCCGGTACCGGCGGCGCACCTCCTGGAACGCCCCGCTGCGCTGCACCTCCAGATAGATGTCGGCCGCACTGTGGCCGCGCCGCGGATCCGGGGGCCCGGGTGGTCCGGTGGGAGCGAAACTCCCCGTACCGTCCAGCTCGCCCCATCCGGAGGCCAGCGCGTCGTACCACGGGTCGTCGAGTCGCATCGCTGCGGCCTCACGCCCTGCTTCCTTCTCCACGGAACAACTCCCCTTGTCCACGGACCACTTCGGCCGTGTACCCAAGAATGGGCAGATCGGGAAGATCCCGGGCACTTCATTCGCCGGTCTTCACCTCTTCAGGTGACAGTCGAGCCGGGCGGCTGTGCGAGGCCCCGAACGTACGCATAGCGAACGGCCTGTGCCCGGTCACGCACTCCGGCCTTGGCGAAGAGATTGTTGATGTGGCTCTTCACGGTGGCCTGCGAAATGTGCAGCCTGCGGGCGATCTCCAGATTGGACAGGCCTTCCGCGATCAGCACCAGCACCTCCAGTTCACGTGGCGTCAGACCGTCCGGCAGCTGTTGCTCGGCCACCGGCGCCGGCAGCGGCGGGCTCGTGGTCACGCGCTCCAGCAGACGGCGCTGCACGCTCGGCGAGAGGCCGGCTTCTCCGGACAGCACGGCCTGGATGGCCCGTACGATCTCTTCGCCCCCGGCGTCCTTGGTGAGATAGCCGCGGGCTCCGGCCCGCAGTGCGGGGAAGAGCGAGTCGTCGTCCGCGAATGTCGTGAGCACCACCACCTGGGTCCCTGGATGGTCCTTGCGGATCCGCCGTGTCGCCTCCGCCCCGTCGCACCGAGGCATCCGCAGATCCATCAGCACGACATCGGGGGCCAGTTCGGCCACGAGCGCCACGGCCTCCTCACCGTCCTTCGCCGCTCCGACCACCTCGATTCCGGGCAGCAGCCCCAGCAGCATCACGATCCCTTCCCGCACCACCGACTGGTCGTCGGCAACCACGACCCGCGCGTTCACGCGGGCACCCGCAGACTCACCACGAAACCCTCCTCGCCGGGGCCGGCCTCCAGCGTCCCGCCCATCAGCTCGGCCCGTTCCCTCATCCCCAGCAGACCGTATCCGGAGCCGCTGCCGGACAGCTCGTCCTCGGGTCTGTTTCCACCCGAATCCCTGACCTCCAGGGCGACTTCGTCCGGCAGATACTCCAGCCGCACGAGAACCCTGGCCCCCGGTGCGTGCTTGCGCACATTGGTCAGGGCCTCCTGCGCCACCCTCCGGACCGTCTGCGACGCCTCGGCGGTCAGCGTCCGCCGCTCCCCCGCCACGCTGACCTGCGCCGGTTCGGCGGCCACCAACTGCTGCAGGAAGTCCTCCACCGGAGAGACCTCGCCCCGGAGCGCGGAGAGAGCCTGGCGGGTCTCCGCGAGCCCCTCACGCGCCATGGAACGCGCAGCCACGACCCGCTCCAGCACCCGGTCCCGGAACTCCCCCGACGGCTCCCGCTCGATCAGCAGCCGCGCCGCCTCCAGATGCACCAGCTGGGCGGAGAGGCTGTGGGCGAGGACATCGTGAATCTCCCGCGCGACCCTGGCCCGCTCGTCCAGCGCGGCCGTCTCGGCCTCAGCCTCGCGGGCCGCCCGCTCCTGCACGAGGAGCCTCTGGGCACTGCCCCGTGCCTCGGCATCCAGTCGGAGCACATAGCCCGCCAGCGAGAGACCCGCTGTGGACATGGCGGTGGAGAGCCAGCCGTCGGTGTTGGCGACGGCGTACGCGCCGAGGGCGACGGCCGTCGCCGGGAGGCCCGCCGTGAGCGGCAACCGCTCCAGTGCGGTGACCGCGCAGCCGCACCACAGGATCAGCGCGGGCAGATCGGCACCGGCCTGTTGCGCCCCGAACGCCGTCAGCATCAACAGCGCCAGCAGTCCGAGCGACGGCCACAGCCGGTGCTCCAGGCTGGTCCGGAAGAACACCCATGCGGCGAACGCGCAGCCCAGCACGCCCACCAGCCCGAGCACGATCTCCCAGGGCCCGAACTGTCCGCCGCTGAATGTGCCCCAGAGCATGGCGGTGAGCAGCCCCACCCGGACGGACCAGGTGATCACCGATCGCGGACGGGTGCGGCTCGTGCCCGACAGTGCTTCCCAGGTCGGCCAGCTGGTCCAGGTCGTACGCGTCACACCCGGTCCTTCCACACCGACCGCGGCATCATCCCGCCGGCGGAGCCACCGTACGCCGGACCCATCTGCCCTGCCCGCCACATCAGCACACCACCGCGCGCCGCCAACGTCACCGCGAGGGCCGACAGAAGGGCCGCGGTGCCCTGGTGTATGCCCATCAGCGCGGCAGCCCCGTAGAGGGTCGCCCGCAGCGCCAGTCCCCCGGTCCAGACGAAGACGGTGGCCTTGGTGCCCTTGCTCCAGAGCGAGCCGTCCGCCTCGCGCCACAGGCGGGTGGTCCAGCCCCAGCCTGCGCCCGTCACGAGCCCCACCGCCAGCTCCGCGCCCAGGACCGCCATGGACAGCGCCGCGTGACGCGGATCCACCAGTCCGGACTCGCGCACCGACAGGACGAGGAGAACGCCCGGCAGGACCCACCAGCGCCGGTCGTCCGTGATCTGCCGTGCCGAGCACTGGCGCACGACGACGACAGCGATCACGGCGCCGATCACCAGAACATTGACGAGCCCTGACATGGCAGCCTCCGATGTGCGGGAAGATTGAACGCCTTCGACGCTACGGAAACGGCCGGGTCAGGGCATGGGCTCAGGGGTTGATCGTGGGTGGAGAAGCCGTCTCCACCCACGGGTGGAGACGGCTTCGCTCAGACGTCGATGCGCGAGCGGTCCAGGGTGGCGGCAGAGCTCGTGATGAACTCCTTGCGCGGCGCCACCTCATTGCCCATCAGCAGATCGAAGACCTGCTCGGACGCTTCCAGATCGCCGATGTTGATCCTCCGCAGGGTGCGGTGGCGCGGATCCATCGTGGTCTCCGCCAACTGGTCGGCGTCCATCTCGCCCAAGCCCTTGTAGCGCTGGATCGAATCCTTGTACCGGACGTTCTTCCGCTGGAGCTCCAGCAGCCGCTGGCGCAGCTCGTTGTCCGAGTACGTGTAGATGTACTTGTCCTGGCCCTTCTTCGGCTGGACCAGCTCGATCCGGTGGAGCGGCGGCACCGCGGCGAAGACCCGTCCCGCCTCGACCATGGGCCGCATGTACCGCTGGAACAGCGTCAGCAGCAGGATGCGGATGTGCGCGCCGTCGACGTCGGCGTCCACCAGCAGGACGATCTTCCCGTAGCGAGCGGCGTCGATGTCGAAGGTCCGTCCGGACCCAGCTCCTATGACCTGGATGATCGCGCCGCACTCGGCGTTCTTCAGCATGTCCGAGACGGACGCCTTCTGGACATTCAGGATCTTGCCCCGGATCGGCAGCAGTGCCTGGAACTCACTGTTCCGGGCGAGCTTCGCCGTACCGAGCGCGGAGTCGCCCTCGACGATGAAGAGTTCGCTGCGGTCCACGTCGTCGCTGCGGCAGTCGGCAAGCTTCGCGGGCAGCGAGGAGGACTCCAGCGCCGTCTTGCGACGCTGTGCGTCCTTGTGCTGGCGGGCCGCGATGCGGGTCCGCGCGGCCGCGACGGCCTTGTCCAGAACCGCCCTGGCCTGTGCCTTCGCGTCGCGCTTCGTCGAGGTCAGGAATGCCTTGAGTTCCTTGGCCACGACGTTGGCGACGATCCGGTTGGCCGCCGAGGTGCCGAGCACCTCCTTGGTCTGGCCCTCGAACTGCGGCTCGGCCAGCCGCACGGTGACCACCGCGGTGAGGCCTTCCAGCGCGTCGTCCTTGACGATGTCGTCCTCGGCGACGCGGAGCAGCTTGGCGGAGCGCAGTGCCTCGTTGACCGTCTTGGTCACGGAGCGTTCGAATCCGGTCACATGCGTGCCGCCCTTGGGGGTGGCGATGATGTTGACGAAGGACTTGAGGTTGGTGTCGTATCCGGTGCCCCAGCGCAGGGCGATGTCGACCGCGAGCTCACGCGTGACTTCGGTCGCCGTCATGTGGCCGCGCTCGTCCAGGACCGGCACGGTCTCCTTGAAGGTGCCCTGCCCGGTCAGGCGCAGGACGTCGCAGACCGCCTTGTCCTGGGCGAGGTACTCGCAGAATTCGCTGATCCCGCCGTCGAAGCGGAAGGTCTCCTCGGTCTTGCCCTCGCCGTCGAGCCCGCGTTCGTCACGGACGACGATCGTGAGGCCGGGGACGAGAAAGGCCGTCTGCCGCGCCCGCTGGTGGAGCGTCTCCAGGTTGAGCTTGGCGTCCTTGAGGAAGATCTGCCGGTCGGCCCAGTAGCGCACCCTGGTGCCGGTGCGCGCCTTCGGTACCCGCTTGCCCTTGAGCAGGCCGTTGGCCGGGTCGAACGGGCTGTCCGGCCCCTGCTCGGTGAAGATCCCCGGGACTCCGCGCCGGAAGCTGATCGAGTGCGTCGCGCTGTTGCGGTCGACCTCGACGTCGAGCCGGGCGGAGAGCGCGTTGACAACGGAGGCGCCGACGCCGTGCAGGCCGCCCGACGCGGCGTACGAGCCGCCGCCGAACTTTCCGCCGGCGTGCAGCTTGGTCATCACGACCTCGACGCCGGACAGTCCCGTCTTGGGCTCGACGTCGACGGGGATGCCCCGACCGTTGTCCCGGACCTCCACGGAGTTGTCGTCGTGGAGGATGACCTCGATGTGGTCGCAGTAACCGCCCAGGGCCTCGTCGACGGAGTTGTCGATGATCTCCCAGAGGCAGTGCATGAGACCGCGGCTGTCGGTGGACCCGATGTACATCCCGGGGCGCTTGCGAACCGCTTCGAGCCCCTCGAGTACGAGCAGATGCCGCGCGGTGTAGTTGGAACCGTCTCGGTCTGCTCCGGTCAGCAGCGCAGTGGACGGCACGGACGTATCGGCGGTCACGCGGTTCGCTCCTCGCTGAATTTCATTTGGGGCCCAGTGGGTAACGGGCTCGGCTTCGGTCGCCGCTGAGAGGGTACCGAGGCCTGGTAGAGCGGTTGTAACACCACCCTTCGACAACCCTCACACTAGTCCAGCCTCGCATACACGTTCGATCCCTCGTAGGAGTGACGCGAACATCACGTTCCCTTCCAGGCATGAACCATTTAGGCTCCGGGCACGTCCTCATGAACGAACCGGCAAGCCAGCCGGGAGGATCCCACCAAGACAAGCAACGCGAAACCGTAGCGCTACGCAATACGGCACATTCGCCGCCAACCGGCAACAGACAACCATCTCGAGAAGAAGTTTCGAAGAAAAGCCACGAGCGGGAACGTTTTCGGCCTGGTTGGATGTTGACCCTGGTACGACAGCTCGTCGAGCTAGAGAAGAGGCGACGTGACTACTGTTCTGACCCCCGCGAGCCCGCTGACCGCAGCAGACCGCTGTGACCGTTGCGGCGCCCAGGCATATCTGCGCGTCGTCCTGATCAGCGGCGGTGAACTGCTCTTCTGCGCCCACCACGGTCGCAAGTTCGAGCCGGAACTCAAGAAGATCGCCGCGGAAATACAGGATGAGACGGACCGGCTCACGGCTGTACAGGCCCAAGCCGCCGAAGAGGAACAACACTGACACCTCGCATCCACGACGAGCACGGGCCAGGTCCCGGACCGGCCGACGGGCGGCTCCCCGAAAGGGGAGCCGCCTGTTCTCGTACCTGCGCGGTGATGTCGTTCAGTCGGCTTTCGGCATCCAGCCGATCGCGGCGGAGATCCGTGTGTACACGCCGGGGCTCCCCGCCCGAGCACAGCCGTTCCCCCAGGACACCAGCCCGATGAGCCGCCCACGGGCCACCAGCGGCCCGCCGCTGTCACCCTGGCATGCGTCGTACCCGCCCAGCAGTTCGCCCGCGCAGAGCATCGCTGAGGCGTCGTACGTGCCGTTCCTGCCGCCAGAGTAGGCCTGCGAGCAGGCGGCGTCCGGCAGAACGCTCACTTTCGCGGACCGCAGCGACGACGCGTAGTCGCTGTTGCCCGTCGTGTCACCCCACCCGTAGACGTCCGCCTCGGTGCCCGGTGCGTACGCCGCGTCACCGGATCCGGCCATCGGGATCACACTCTTCCCGGGGAGCGCGTCAGCGAGGGTGAGCACGGCCAGGTCCCCCGCGTTCGTGGCAGGGTTGAACCCCGGATTGGTCCACGTCCCCTTCACCGGCACCTCCTGGCCTCCGGTCCCGAGCAGGGCGTCGCGGCCCGCGATGATCCGCAGATCGCGCATGCTGCCGACATCCATGCCGAGCGCCTCCCGGCTCAGACAGTGCGCAGCGGTCAGCACCTTCTTCGGCGCCACCACGACACCACCGCAGAACTGGCCGGCGCGCGCAGCTCCGAACCGGTCGCGGCTGGACAGTGCCACAACCCAGGGGCTGTCTTTGACATGTGCGGGCTGGCCACCTATGACGATGCCGTCCTCGGCCGCTCGGGCGGAAGATCCGAGCGGTATCAGGGCTGCGGCAGCGACCAGGGCGAACGCCCCGGTCAGGGCGCGGAAGACGGTACGGGACATGCGCACTCCTGACTCTGTGGTGAACCATTCCCACCCAGAGTCATCCCGCCGGTCGCCGACCGCACGCGTTGATAGGCCGAGGGCCCGGCTCCCCCATGGGGATCCGGGCCCTCGGTCCGTGTGCTCCTGCGACCTAGTCGAGGTAGTCGCGCAGCACCTGCGAACGCGACGGGTGACGCAGCTTCGACATGGTCTTCGACTCGATCTGACGGATGCGCTCACGCGTCACGCCGTAGACCTTGCCGATCTCGTCCAGGGTCTTCGGCTGGCCGTCGGTGAGCCCGAAGCGCATCGAGACCACACCCGCCTCACGCTCGGAGAGCGTGTCGAGCACCGAGTGCAGCTGTTCCTGGAGGAGCGTGAAGCTGACCGCGTCGGCCGGGACGACCGCCTCGGAGTCTTCGATCAGGTCACCGAACTCGCTGTCCCCGTCCTCACCCAGCGGGGTGTGGAGGGAGATCGGCTCACGACCGTACTTCTGGACCTCGATGACCTTCTCGGGGGTCATGTCGAGTTCCTTGGCCAGCTCCTCCGGCGTGGGCTCACGACCCAGGTCCTGGAGCATCTGGCGCTGCACACGGGCGAGCTTGTTGATGACCTCGACCATGTGCACCGGGATACGGATGGTGCGTGCCTGGTCGGCCATGGCGCGGGTGATCGCCTGACGGATCCACCAGGTGGCGTACGTGGAGAACTTGTAGCCCTTGGTGTAGTCGAACTTCTCGACCGCGCGGATCAGACCGAGGTTGCCTTCCTGGATGAGGTCCAGGAAGAGCATGCCGCGGCCCGTGTAGCGCTTGGCCAGCGACACCACGAGACGGAGGTTGGCCTCCAGCAGGTGGTTCTTGGCGCGGCGGCCGTCCTCGGCGATGATCTCCAGCTCGCGCTTGAGCTTCGGAGCGAGCTTGTCGGAGTTCGCCAGCTTGTCCTCGGCGAACAGACCGGCCTCGATCCGCTTGGCGAGCTCGACCTCCTGCTCGGCATTGAGGAGGGGAACCTTGCCGATCTGCTTCAGGTAGTCCTTGACCGGGTCGGCGGTGGCGCCGGCGACGGCGACCTGCTGCGCAGGTGCGTCGTCCTCGTCGTCATCGGAGAGGACGAAGCCCTTGTTCTCGCCCTCGCCCTCCTCTTCCTCGCCCTTGCCGGCCTTTACTTCCTCGGCCGCCTCGTCGCCGTCGAGGAGCTCGTCGTCCTGCTTTCCGGACTTCTTCGTTGCTGTCTTCTTGGCCGCCGTCTTCTTCACGGCGGTCTTCTTGGCAGCCGTCTTCTTGGCTGCTGCCTTCTTCGCAGGGCCGGCCGCGGCAGCGTCGTCAGCCACCACGTCCACGGTCTCTGCCGACGGGGCGGCAGTGGCCGCGACCGTCCTGGTCACGGTTGTCTTGGCCGCGACAGTCTTGGTGGCGGTGCGCTTGACCGGGCTCTTTGCTGCGACGCTCTTGCGGGCACGTTTGGACGGCTCCGCGGCACTGACCATCAGCGTCACACCCTCTTCCTCGAGGATCTGGTTGAGGCTGCGCAGAACATTCTTCCACTGGGTTGGCGGAATCTGGTCAGCCTCGAAGGCCCGACGCACGTCATCGCCGGCGATCTGCCCATCAGCCTTTCCCCGCTCGATGAGCGCCATCACAGACTCGGACTCGGCGATCTCCGGCGGGAGCGTACGGGATGTGCTGGCCGACACGAACAACCTCTCGGAACGATGGAAACGGCTTCCGGCCCGGCCCGAAAAGGGCTTGAGCCGACGACCACCGGGCTGGGAATGTACCGGCGGCGCGGGTTTGGCCTCAGAACTGCACAGCGCACTGAATGGCTGCTGTATTCCTTCCGCGGCGGTCACCTCTTAAGTCATCGCACTGTTTCGAGGAGTGTTACGCCCAATCCGCGTGGCCCGAGTCACACCTCATTTGCGATGAACGTGACCAAAGGCGCAAAAACCCCGCAACTGTGCCGCCGGACCGTGGCGGCCCGGCGACACGCGGCTCCCACACCCCGGCCGTGCTGTGCTCAGTGCTCGCGGGGCGCGGGCACCACACGCTCCACCTCGGGGTGGACGACGAGCAGTTGACGCATGGCCGCTTCGGCGCCCGCCGCATCGCCGGACGCGAGGGCATCGACGATCCGGGCGTGGTGGCCGAGGGATGCCTCGCCGGGGCGGTCACAGCCCGTGACCGGGCCGCCCGAGACCTGCAGTGCCGCGGAGACGATGCCGGAGAGGTGCTCCAGCATGCGATTGCCCGCCGCCTGGATGAGCAGGGAGTGGAACTCCGCATCGGCCCGGGAGCAGGTGATCGCATCCCCCTGCCCGACCGCGTGCCCCATGATCTCCACCATGTCGCCGAGGCGCTGCTGGATGTCCTCGCGGCCATGGCCCGCAGCGAGGCGCGCGGCGAGGGGCTCGATCGTCCACCGGAGCTCCCCGAGCTCGCGACGCTGGTCCTCGCGCTGAGGACCGAAGGCGCGCCATTCGATGATGTCGGGATCCAGCAGGTTCCAGTCGCTGACGGGGCGGACCCGGGTACCCACATTGGGCCGGGCGCTGACCAGGCCTTTGGCCTCGAGAACACGCAGTGATTCGCGTACTACGGTGCGGGAGACCTCGAAACGCTGACCGATCTCCTCCGGCACCAGAGGACGGTCGGCGCCCAGGTCACCGGAAACGATCATCTGACCCAGCTGCTGAACGAGTTGGCCGTGGAGGCCGCGGCCCCGGCTGGCCGAGCCCCGCCGGCTCACCCGGCCGAGGTCGATGTCGGGGCCGTCCCAGGGGCGAAGAGCGGCACGCTCGCCGGCCGGCGCCTCCGCGTACGGGTAGCGATCGAGTTCACCCGGGCCGGCGAGGCCGGAATCGGCGGAGCGGGCGGCGGTCATCATGGTGTGCGCAAGGGTACTCACGCATCCTTTGTCGGCGCAGCTCACCCGGCTCTTGAGGTCTTTGGTGAAAAGCACACGAAAGGGTGATCGGCGCCCACCCCCCAATTGACGCTTTACTGGTATAAACCGGGCGTCTTCGTGGAGGTTACGAGGCCTGACCCGATCCGGCGGCGCTCTGAGACCGCCAACGAGCCCTGCCATGAAGGCTGGTGAACAGATAGGCGAAGACCAGGGCCGACAGCGACAACACCAACGCGGTCCCCACCGGATGCGCCACGACGCCCACGACGACTGCCATCCATCGGTCCGTCTCATGGGGCCAGCGCGGCCACATCAGCTCGCGGAATCGGGCCGTGAGCCCGGCGACCGGACGGGATCCCGGCGCCATCAGCACCTTCTGGACAAGCGGTACGACAAGTACAGGAACGGCAAGCACCGCGGCGACGCCGGCCGTCGTCACCCTGAAGACTCCGGCGGCCAACAGGCCCGCCCAGGCACAGCCCACGGTCAGCGCCACCCAACTCGCACCGAGGGAAACCGGATTCGGCGGGACGTGGACCCAACTGTGGCCGTACACGAGGCGCAGGGTTTCGGCGGAGACCAGTACGACGGCCAGAGCGAGCACCACGGCGACGCCCGCGGACACCACCAGTTTGGCCAGAAGCAGCCCCAGGCGGCGGGGGACGGTGCCTCGGCCCGCGGCAAGCGCGGGGTAGCGGAATTCGTCACCGAACGAGAGGGCGCCGAGCAGTCCGGCCCCGACCGCCGCGGGCGGCAGCGGCAGCAGCGACGGCCAGGCCGCCAGCACCTTCGGCAACGGAGCATGGCCGGTGCGGGCGAGGAGCACGGAGAGCCCGACGGAGACGACCAGGACAGCGGTCATGATCAAGGTTGTTGTTCTGACGCCGAGCAGACGGCGCAGTTCATAGCGCAGCGGATGAAGCGGACCACGGGCCGGGCGGCGCCGGATGGGTGGTGCCGGATTCGGACCCACCGCCTTCGCGGCCGGTCGCGGATCGCGTGGCCCTGCGCCGCCATCAGGCCCTGCGAGGGCTGCGCGATTTGCTGGATCTCCAGGATTCGCCGGATCTGCCGGGTCTGCGCGTTCCACGGAGCCCGCGGGCTCTGCGGGGCTCGTGCCGCCCCGGGGCACGATGGAGCCGGGATCGTCGATCTCGTCGGCCAGTTGGTGCACCGGGAGTCCGTGGCGGAACGCAGTGTCACCGATTTCCGCGCAGGTGGAGCCGTACACGGCGAGGCGGCCACCGGCTTCGGTGACCACCTCGACCGAGCGCCGGGACGCTCGGGCCTCTCGGGTGACGACCGCCGCGAGGCGGGCCGCGTGCGGGGTCCGGACCGCGACCCGGGGGCGCAGGCGGGTCCGCGAGAACTCCCCGGCGTCCTGGTCGGCGACAAGGCGGCCGCCGTCGACGACGACCACATGGTCGGCGGCCCGCGCGGCCTCCTTGGGGTCCGTCGTGGTGTACAGAACGGTTCCACCCCGGGCCGCACGGGCCTGCAACAGCCGGTGCAGCCAACAGCCCTCGCGCGGAGTGAGGCCTTCCGCCGGATCGTCGAGAACGAGCGTGTGCGGATCACCGAGCAGTGCCGAGGCGAGGGCGAGGCGTCGGTCCATGCCGAGCGAGAGCGTGCCGATGCGCTGGTCCCCGAGTCCGGCGAGACCTACGAGTTCGAGCAGTTCATCGGCCCGTGTCGCGGGTACACCCGCGGCGGCGCAGAGCATCCGGAGCTGACCGCGAGCGGTACGGGCGGGGTGGCCCGGCACGTCCCCGAGCAGCACGCCCACCTCGCTCGCGGGGTGCGGGATCCGGTGCATCGGTCTGCCCCGGAAGTAGGTGACCCCCCGCCCCGGGTCGAGCTCGAGCATGAGGCGGAGGGCTGCGGTCTTGCCGGAGCCGGGGGCGCCCAGAAGCGCGGTGACGCGGCCGGGCCGGGCTTCGAAGGTGAGATCGTCCACGGCGGCCGGAATGCCGCGGCGGGGGGTGCTGGTGAGTCCGATGGCCTGGAGCATCGCTTCTCTCGCGGAAGGTGAGACCGCTCGGCGGCAGGGCGGGTACCGCAGAAAGATAACGCGACATATCCGACTTTTCGTGCAGCACCAACCCTGTGGGCGTTCCGCGAGGTCAGACTTCCGGCCTGAGCATCGGAGGGTTGAGCACGGTGGCCGCACCGGCCCGGAAGAGCTGGGCCGGGCGTCCGCCCTGGCGAGTGGTCGTCCCGCCGGTGGGCACCAGGAAGCCGGGGGTGCCCGTCACCTTGCGATGGAAGTTCCGCGGATCGAGGACCACCCCCCACACCGCCTCGTACACCCGCCGGAGCTCACCCACCGTGAACGCCGGCGGGCAGAAGGCGGTGGCCAGGGAGGAGTACTCGATCTTGGAGCGGGCGCGTTCGACACCGTCGGCGAGGATCTGCGCATGGTCGAAGGCGAGCGGGGCCTGGTTCTCGCCCTCGTGCCCGAAGCTCCCCTCCGCCCCGAGCAGATCGTCGACAGGCGCCCACCGCGCGCTGTTCGCATCGCCGCCCGCCCGTGGGGCCGGCAGATCGGGGGCCAGGGCGAGATGGGCGACGCTGACGACTCGCATCCGGGGGTCACGAGCGGGGTCGCCGTAGGTGGCGAGCTGTTCGAGGTGGGCGCCGTTCCCGATCGCCGGAGCTGCCGGGTCCTGGGCGCACAGGCCGGTCTCCTCGACGAGCTCGCGCGCTGCTGCGGCGCCGAGATCCTCATCGGCTTTGACGAACCCGCCGGGCAGCGCCCATCGCCCCTGGAACGGTGGCTCACCACGGCGTACCACCAGCGCGCAGAGCGCGTGGCGGCGCACCGTGAGCACGACCAGGTCGACGGTGACAGCGAAGGGCGGGAAGGTCGACGGGTCGTAGGGCGGCATGCGGTGATCATAGTCGTCTGCCTGACGATAAACACTCCCTTCGCAGTGCTCTTCGAGGAGCTCTTCATCGGCCTTCGGCATGTCGTGTCTCCCACCCTCCCCATGCCATGTCTCCCGTCGCCGTGATCTCCGTCCGTCATGGCGCGTCCTGGCAGAACACCAGAACGCTTGTCATCCCGGCACCGTCGTCTCCGGCAGCCTCCGGTGCGTCGTCGCGTTCCGCACACCGACGGCGGCCCAGGTCCGGTCGAGGACCTCGATACACGGCGGTGACGCGAGGTGCCGCGGGCGACGGGGCATACGGGTCATCCCTCGCCACCGGATACGCGCCGGGTGGGGGTCGCTCGCCCGGACCGACGCCGGGTGGCCGCCGATTCGGGACGGGCGGAGCCGGACGGGGCCTTCTTCCGCCGGGTGGCGGCCGGCCGCGCCGCGCGGGGTCGCGCGCTCCGGTCCGTCCGCCGCCGGTGCCGCCCCGTTCGCGCACTGCGCTCCCCGCGCAGGCATCGGCGCAGGGTCTCCGGGTCGAGGCCCTGGTTGCACGCCTCGTGAAGAAGCTGGGCAAAGGTGTACGTGGGATCCATCCGCAGGGCGAGGCCCAAAGCGACTCGCGCGCCCGGTTCATCGCCCGTCGACCACGAGACCCATCCGGCCAGGGTCAGTGGCGCCGCGGCATGCTCCTCGTACGGCGCCACGCACCGACGGGACAGTGCGCGCCAGAGCCGCAACGCCGAATCGGCCTCCGGACCTTCCATCCATTCCGCGGCCCTGTCGCGGGTTTCCCGGTCCTGCAGGCCGAGAATCACTGCGGCTGCCTCGTCATGACTGATCAGCCGGTCGTCATCGATGTCCGAAGCGGAGGGCGCCGCCACCGGCGCCTCCCTGAGGCGTTTCATGAGCTGTCGGGCAAGGCCCAGGGTCTCCCGGGCCACCTCCTCGCGTCCCGCTTCGTCGAGGAGCCTGGGCATCAACTCGGCACCCGCAGAGTCGAGTGCGCGTTGCTGGCCTGCCGCCGCCGAGGTCTCCAGCGGTGCGAGCCTCGCCTCCATCTCCCGCAACGATCCGCGTACTTGAATGCCCGCGTAGGCGGCAGCGGCGGCCATCACCGAAGTGCCCGGCATGGCCATCCGGTTCCCCTCCGCCGGGCAGCAGCGCTCGTCCGGGCAGCAGTAGGACCAGTACCGGCCGTCAGAGATGCAGAGCGCTTCGAGCACCGGTACGTCCAGCGCGCCGCAGGCAGTACGCAGACGCTGGGCGAGAGGCCGCAGCCGCTCCATGATCTGGCTGCCGGACTCGCCCTCGGCGGGATCCTGGCAGAGGAAGATGACGATCGCGTCGGGGCGCTCCCCACGCCGCTCGCTCCCCTTGATCAAGCACTCGGCAAGCTGCTCGGCGACGGGCTCCCATTCCTGGGGCGACTGCGGGATGCCGAGCCTGAGCCGGCCGCCGAAGCGGCCCCTGCCGCCGTGCAGAGCGACCATGATCACGCTGTCGTTCGGATGGAACCCCATGAGATAGGGGAGGGCATCGGCGAGCTCGGCAGGTCCTCGCAGGGTGATCTGCTGCTCATCGGCCGGACCGGTGGATTCGTGGTGCTGGTTCATGGCATGACCGTCCCGCGGGCGGCCAAATTCCGCGACCCCTGTGGATAACTTTGTCCACAGGGGGGCGGAGTCGTTCGCCATGTGTCGTAGCCGTCGGGTTGCATGGGGGCCATGACCTTCGTCGACAAGCAGCCGGCCGTCGGCCGGCCCGCCGAGGCCACGAACCTGCTGCGGCCGGCGCCCCGAGCTGGCCCGCGAGGCCGAGGACCTGCCACTGCGCGCGGCGAGCCCGTCCCGGCTCGCCGTCGCGCCGGGGCACAGCACGAATTCCGGGCCGTGCTTCTCCCTGCCCGGGGCCGGCGACCGCCCCCGGGAGTACGGCATGGCACGCAACGGGCTGAGCGGCACGGCATCGGCGGCGCCCAAAGTCGGCATCCGATCCGGGAATCCGGTAGTCGGTCGGAGAACTGCCGGTGCTTCACCGGCCACTACGTCGGCCGACGATTCAGTCGGCCCGTCTCCCTGACCTCGTCCACTTCCCGTACGCCTGCTTCCGGCGCGCCCGGTGACGCCGGTCGCAACCGGGCCGCTCGCCCTCTACGGACCACCGCACCCCGTCCACGCCAGGGGCGCGAGTCGGCCACCGTGGCACGGCCACGGAAGACCTCAGCCCGCCGCGGCCAGGACCAGGGGCAGTACCTGTTCACTGCCTGCCTGCCGGAGCAGGCGGGCAGCGACAGCGAGGGTCCAGCCGGAGTCGGTGCAGTCGTCCACGAGCAGGACGGGGCCAGGGGTGCGGGCCAGGGAGGCGGCCAGCTCCTCGGGGACGGCGAACGCCCCGGAGAGCGCTCTGAGGCGTTGGGCCGAATTGCTGCGGCGTGCCGTGTGCGCACCGCTCGGCCCGGTGTACGTGAGGGTGCCGAGGAAGGGAAGGCGGCCGATGGCCGCGATTCCCTGGGCGAGGGAACCGACCAGTTGCGGTCGGCTCAGGGACGGTACGGCGACGACTCCCACCGGCCGGGTGGAGGCGTCCGGGACATTCGGCGCCCAGCCGCCCGAGGAGCGCGCCCAGTCGGCGAGGACCGCCACCGCGGCCTGCAGGACATCGTCCGGGACCGGCCCATCGGGCGCGTTCTCGGCCAGCAGCGGGCGCAGCCGGTTGCCCCAGCCGATGTCCGAGAGCCGCCCCAGGGCACGCCCGGTGGAGCACTGCTCCTTGGCCGGGATACGGCCCTTGAGGTCGATGCCCAGTGCGGGCATACCCGTGGGCCACATGCGGCGCGGCTCGACCTCCACCCCCGGGCGGTCCAGCTCCTTCGTCGCGCCCGTCAAGGTCTCGGCCGAAACGGCCGTATCGGCCCAGGCCCCCGCGCAGTTGTCGCAACGGCCGCACGGGGCCGCTCCCTCGTCGTCCAGCTGCCGGCGCAGGAACTCCATCCGGCACTGGGACGTGCTCGCGTAGTCGCGCATGGCCTGCTGCTCGGCTGCCCGCTGCCGCGCCACCCACGCGTAGCGTTCGGCCTCGTACACCCACTCGGCCCCCGTGGCCGTCCAGCCACCCTTCACCCGCTTGACCGCGCCGTCGACATCCAGCACCTTCAGCATCGACTCCAGACGGGTGCGCCGAAGATCCACCGCCGCTTCCAGGGCCGGCGCGGACAGGGGGCGTCCCGCAGCCGCCAGGGCCGAGAGGGTCTGCCGGACCTGCGCCTCGGGCGGGAAGGCGGTATCGGCGAAGTAGCGCCAGATGGCCTCGTCCTCCTTGCCCGGCAGCAGCAGCACATCGGCGTGGGCCACCCCGCGCCCCGCACGCCCCACCTGCTGGTAGTAGGCGATCGGCGAGGACGGCGAGCCGAGGTGGACCACGAAGCCCAGGTCCGGCTTGTCGAAGCCCATGCCCAGGGCCGAAGTCGCGACCAGGGCCTTGACCCGGTTCTCCTGCAGGTCGACCTCGGCCTGCAGCCGGTCGGCGTTCTCCGTCCTTCCGGTGTACGAGGCGACGCGGAAGCCGCGCTGCCGCAGGAAGGCGGTGGCCTCCTCGGCCGCGGCGACGGTGAGCGTGTAGATGATCCCGGAGCCCGGCAGCTCGTCCAGATGCTCGGCGAGCCAGGCCAGCCGGTGCGGGGCATCCGGGAGCTGGACGACGCCCAGCCGCAGGCTCTCCCGATCGAGCGGGCCGCGCAGCACCAGGGCTTCACCGGCACCGGTACCCAGCTGATCGGCCACGTCCGCGGTGACCCGCGCGTTCGCGGTCGCGGTGGTGGCCAGCACCGGCACGCCGGGAGCGAGCTCGGCGAGCATCGCCCGCAACCGGCGGTAGTCGGGCCGGAAGTCATGCCCCCAGTCGGAGATGCAGTGCGCCTCGTCCACCACCAGCAGACCGGTGGTGGCCGCGAGCTTGGGCAGCACCTGATCGCGGAAATCAACAGAGTTGAGACGTTCCGGACTTACCAGGAGAACGTCGGTGTCGCCGCGCTCGACCTCCTCATAGATGGTGTCCCACTCCTCCGGGTTGGCCGAGTTGATGGTGCGCGCCCGGATACCGGCCCGCGCCGCCGACTCGACCTGGTTACGCATCAGCGCCAGCAGCGGCGAGACGATCACCGTGGGCCCGGAGCCACGGCGGCGCAGCAGCGCGGTGGCGACGAAGTACACCGCCGACTTGCCCCACCCCGTGCGCTGCACCACCAGCGCACGCCTGCGCTCCTCCACCAGAGCCGCCACCGCCTGCCACTGGTCCTCCCGCAGCCGCGCCGAACCCCCCGGGTCGCCGACGAGCTCGGCGAGGATGGCATCGGCTTCTGCGCGGAGCTCCAGGTTGTCCATGCCTCCATGCAACCCGATGGCACCGACAATCGGCGAATCCACCCCACGTGACACCCGGATGACCTCCCGGGAGCCCGGCGGACGCCGAGCGTGGCAGCGGGGCTGTCGCGGTGGGGCGGGGGCGGAGTGGGTGTTTCCGCTGGTCCTCGCCGTTCAGGCGTGGCGGGGGGCATCATCCGGGCATGGCGTGGGCAGGGATATCAGAGTCATTCCGGCTGATTCCCGTCACCTGTGCCAATTGCTCGTTGCCGCCTGCCGGTACGCCAGGAAGAATTGGACTCGCTCCCCGCACAGTCCCTTTCGCGGCCCGGAAGGGCTGTGCCGCGGTGCGCCCTCACTCGACCCTGCCCGCACCATGGGCGCGTATGCGAAGGGAGGATCGTGACCTTCGGATTCGCTCCGTCCGCAGCCACTTCGATGTCGGCGTCCGCCGACTCCGCCAACCGTCTTGCCAGGATGCTCGAACCGGCCGAGTGGGCCGAAGCGGGCATACCGTTGCTGCGCAGCCCCCGCGAGGTTGTCAGCGGCCTGCACGCCCGGCACAGGCCGACCCCGACGACCGCTGTGGTCGCCGTACTCGACCATGAGGAACGCCTCACGGCCAGCGCTTCGTTCGCCCGCCGCTCCGTGGCCGCGGACGGCTGGGAGTTCCGCAACGCGCTGCTGGCGCATCTGCGCCGGGTCATCCCGCACGATCTTCGCCGCCGCACGCCCGTCCGTACCGCAGTGCTCCTCTACTGCCGTGAGGGCGAGGAGCGTTGGACGGAGGAGGACGGGGCGTGGATGTGGGGTCTGCGGGACGCCTGCACGCTGCACGGCCTGCGGTGCGGCGCGTACATCACGCTGACCCAGGCCGGTTGGCAGGTGCTGGGCGAGGGCCGTGGCGGGCGCCGCCCCAGCTCCACCTCGCAGCCGTCCGCTCTCGCCGACACCTCGCTCGGCCGGGATCCGGCTCCGCTGCGCACCGGTGGCGGTGCGACGCAGGTGCTGCGGCACACCGCGGCCCGCTGACCCGTGACCGCGGGCCCGGCCGCCCTGTCGGGCAGCCGGGCGACCGCGGTCCGGTGTGTCCCGCGGATCAGACTCCGACGCCGAGCACCGCGTTGATCCGCTGCGGGTCCCCGCACACGATCAGCAGTGCTCCGGCACGTTCCTGCGCTCCGGTCAGCGCGCCGTCGACGGCGTCACCGCCGTTGACGGCGACGATCACCACCGGACGCGTCTTCACCCGGTCCGCGGCTGCGGCACCGGCGAAGAAGACATCGTCACCGGCCTCGTGCTGCGCCCAGTAGGCGGCTTCTCCGAAGGAGAGTTCGTGCGCGGCCCACGGGTGCTGCTCGCCGGTGGTGAGCACCAGGATGTCGCCCGGTGCGCGGCCGGAGTCGAGCAGCAGATCCACGGCTTCGTCGGCGGCGTCGAGTGCGCCGTCCGCCGAGGCGGGGATCAGCTGGATCTGCGGTGCGGAACGATTCTCCGGCCGGTCCGTCCGGGGACGGTCGGAGGTGGGGTGCGGGCGCTGCGCCGGGGGCGCGGGCCTCGCGGGGCCGGGCCCGGGACGACCGGGACGCGGCGTGGCCGCTGAACGCGGACCGGGTACAGGACGGGGGGTCGACGCGGTGCGGCCTGCGGCCGGAGTGACGCGGGGACCCTGGGCGCTCTCGTGAATCTGAGGCTCCTCGGGGATGAGAGGCATGGGTGGTTGTCTATCAAACGCCGGCGCACAGGGCGTCGGCGGGTGGGTACATGTGCGCGATCAGAAGTCGAAGCCGAGCTGGCCCCCGCTTTCCAGTGCAGCCGCCTCGGCGGAGAAGCGGACCTTCTTGAGGTGCTGCCACCTGGGCAGCGCGTCGAGATAGGACCACGAAAGCCGGTGATGGGGTGTCGGCCCCCATTCCTCCAGCGCGGCCCTGTGTACCGGCGACGGGTAACCGGCGTTGGCCCCGAAGGCGAAATCGGCGTACTCGCCGGAATCCGCGCCCAGTTCGGCCATCACCGTGTCCCGGCGGACCTTCGCGATCACCGAGGCGGCCGCGACCGCGATACAGGACTGATCGCCCTTGATCACGGTGCGGACCCGCCAGGGCTGCCCCAGGTAGTCGTGCTTGCCGTCGAGGATCACCGCGTCCGGCCGCACCGGCAGGGCTTCGAGGGCGCGTACGGCGGCGAGACGCAACGCAGCCGTCATCCCGAGCTCGTCGATCTCCTGCGGAGAGGCGTCGCCGAGACCGAACGCGGTGACCCAGCGCTCCAGCAACGGCGCCAGCTCCGCACGGCGCTTGGGGCTGATCAGCTTGGAGTCGGTGAGTCCGGCGGGAGGTCTGCGGAGGCCGGTGACGGCCGCGCACACGGTGACCGGTCCCGCCCACGCTCCGCGACCGACCTCGTCGACACCGGCGACGGTCTTGGCACCAGTGGTAGCGCGCAGCGAGCGCTCGACGGTGTGCGTGGGTGGTTCGTACGGCATGGCGCCTGTCAGCGTACGCCGATGGGGGCGCCGACAACACCCCGGGGCGCCCGTCTGCCTTCCCGGACCCGTTCTCGGCCCCGCGCTCCGTACGCCCCCGGCTCGGACCGGTCAGTACGGGTCGTACGGATCGCTCTCGTCGCCGTCGCGATCACTGCCCCCGACACCCGTACGCGATCCGTCGCAGGACCGCGTCGGATCGTCCGGACTCCGCTTCCTCAGGACGTCCCGGGCCCGTGCCTCGCCCCAGCTGGTGGCGTACCAGGGCGCGTGGTCGGAGCGCAGCGACCGCTCGATGTCCCTGAGGGCGCAGGAGCGCAGCGGCTCGGGCAGTGTGTCCAGGGCCGGTACGGCGTCGGCCGAGAGGCCTCGGAGGTAGGCGATGTCGATCGAATGATCGTCGCGGTACCGCTGGACGTTCTGCTCCGCGATCAGCCCGTCGGGCGAGATCAGTCCGAACGCGAGGACGCCGACGGCCGCGCTCGCGGCGACGGCACGCGGCAGCAGGCGGGCGCCGAACACCCCGGCGGCCATGATCAGGACGAGCACCACGCCCAGCCAGAGTTCCACCGCGGCCACGGATATCCGCAGCCGGGTCAGACCGTAGGCGTCGACGTAGAGGTCCATCCGCCGCAATGCGGAGGCCACGACGATCAGGGTGAGCAGGCACAGCACGCCGAGCACGGTCCGGACGAGAGTGCGGTCGCGCCCCCGCCCGCGAGGGGCCCAGCGCAGGGCGAGTGCGATCACCAGCAACGTGAGCAGGGTGGCCCAGAGAAGCTGCCAGAAGCCCTGCCGGGCGTACTCGGAGTAGCTGAGATCGGTCTCGGCCATCACCTTGTCGTATCCACCGAGCAGCACGGTGAGCTGGACGGCGATGAAGACGGCGAACAGCATGTTCAGCACGATGAGCGGCAGGGCCCATTCCAGTCGCCCGCGTGCCTTTCCCCGACGGACGGTGATGCCGTCCCAGCGCACCGGAGCGGCTGCGGCGTATGCGGCGGCGAGCGCGCCGACCAGGCCGACCACGAAGAGAAGAAACCGCCACGGGCTGCCGCTGACCGACACGTCGGGCATCAGGCTGCCGAGCACATCGGCGAAGGCGGCATCGGCGCTCGCGAACAGCGCCCCGAACACGATGAGCAGGACGACCGCCACCGCGACGCTGCGGAGAACGGCCCCCAACCGCCTGCGGGAACCCGTCATCCGCGCACGCACGCCCCGCCCGCCCCAGGCAAGGCCGTCGGCGATGGAGCTGAAAAGGCCCAGCGACCCCAGGAACACCCCGAGCCAGCTGCGACTGCCGTGCAGGGCGAGCGAGCCGAGCGCGACAGCCGACACGACAGCCAGGAAGACGGGCCATCCGGCGTCCCGAAGGGCCGGGACGGCGAGGAGCGCCAGTCCGCCCACCGCCCAGAAGGCCGTCCACGGACGGAGGCGGCGGCCGGCGGTCCGCGCGGCGAAGAAGGCCCCGAGCGTCGCGGGGACCGCGACGATCAGCGCGTTCAGGCCGAGACCGTCGCCCAGCAGCAGGGCGCTCAGCATCGCCGTGGCAAGGACGCAACAGAGCGTCACGCCGCGGATGGCGGCGGGCTCGGCCGGGCGCAGTGTCGACAGCGCGGAGGGCTGGGGACTGCTCGGCCGCCAGGGGTCGGGCGGATGCTGTTGCCCGCCCTGTTGCGCGTATCCCGGCACTTTCGGCGGCTCGGGAGCGGTGCCACGGGACTCCGGCGGCGGAGCCTTCGACAGCGCTGCCTGCTCCGACGTTCCGGCCTGCCCCGACGGGTCGGACGGCTCGGGGGCTTCGGCCGGCCGGGGCGTTTCTGACGTGTGATCGGACATGGGACCCCTCCCCCACCGAGGTCCGCGCACACCGCCCGCAGGGCAGCGGCTGGGGCACCCCGGCGTCTCATTTTCGGCGCACGCCCGTCCGGATGATCATCGACGGCGCCGTGGCCGAGAGATTAGCTTCCCCTCACTGATCCTCGCCGTGCGAGAAGAAGCTGTGGCAGTACCGTGACAGTCGGGGTCCCGGCCGGTGCTCCGCTCGTCGGCGGAGCGGTTGTTGCCGCCCTACTGCGGGAACCAGCCCGGCAGCTCCTCCGTCCGTGCCGTCCAGTCGGCCGGCGGCGCGCCTGCCTTGCTCGCTGCGACGACCCCGCCGGCAATCGCGCAGGTGGTGTCGACGTCTCCGCCGGCCTGGGCGGTCACCCAGAAGGTCTGCTCGAAATCGCCGAGGTTCCGCGCCGCCGACCAGAGGGCGAACGGAACGGTGTCGTGTGCACTGGTACGCCGACCGTTGCCGAGGACCGCCGCGACCGTACCGGCGTCGTCGTAGTCGAGCATGTCGCGTGCCCGTCGCAGTCCGGCACCGACGGCGCTGCGCGGCACGAGCGCGATGACGCCGTCGAGCAGGTCCGCCGGGGTGGGCGGCCCGGCCGTCGCCGCCGCCAGCGCGGCAGCCGCCGCTACGGCCATCGCGCCCACGACCGCCTCGCGGTGCTGGTGCGTGGTGTACGAGGAGATCTCGGCCTGGTGCGTGGCCTGCTCCGGGTCGTCCGCGTACCAGGCGCCGAGTGGGGCGATGCGCATCGCCGAGCCGTTGCCCCAGGAGCCCTGTCCGTTGAACAGGGCGGACGCCAGCTCACGCCAGTCAGCGCCTTCGCGCACCAGCCTGAGCAGGCGGTTCACGGCGGGGCCGTATCCCCGGTCGAAGTCATGGTGGTCGGCGAAGGAGCGGGCGAGCGCGTCCTGGTCGATCCGTTCGTGCTCCAGCAGCACGGCCAGCACCGAACACGCCATCTCGGTGTCGTCCGTCCACTGCCAGGGACCCGGTGGAAGTGCGCGCTGTTTCAGGAGCGGATAGTTGACGGGCACAAAGAACTGGGAGCCCAGTGCGTCTCCCACGGAGAGCCCGCGCAGGCTGGCAAGGGCACGTTCGAAACGTTGGCCGGAGGCAGAGTCAGCGGTTGTCATCGCCCCTCCACTCTATCCGGTGATGCCGTACGGCTCAGGGGTACGCCAGCGCTCGAACGGCCGGTCAAGGGTGTAGCGCCCGTCCTCTCCGAGTATCAGCATCCGGGTCTCCCCGTTGCCCGGATTGGACAGCGACTCGAACTCGGCAACCGACCAGTGGAACCAGCGCATGCAGAACAAACGCATGGTCAGTCCGTGCGTGACCAGCAGAACGTTCTTCGGATGGTCGGGCGCCTCGAAACTCCGGTACAGGCTCTCCAGGAAGGCCCCGACCCTGTCGTACACATCGGCTCCGGACTCCCCCTGCGCGAAGCGGTAGAAGAAGTGACCGTACGCGTCCCGGTACGCCTTCTGCAGCCGCACGTCGTCGCGGTCCTGCCAGTTTCCCCAGTCCTGCTCCCGCAGCCGCGGCTCCTCCCGCACCCGCACCCGCTCCAGGTCCAGGCCGAGAGACCTGAATGTCTCGTGGGTACGACGGTAGGGCGAGACGTACACGCTGACCCGCTCACCGTCGAACAACTCGCGCAGCCGCGCTCCTGTCTCCCTGGCCTGTCTCAGCCCTGTCGAGGTGAGCCTCAGCGCATGGTCCGGCTCACGTTCGTACACCGTGTCGTCGGCGTTGCCCTCGGACTCCCCGTGCCGGACGAGGACAATGCGTTGCGGTCGTGCCATGTACCGACCCTAGATCGACCTTGGCTCATTCGAGCAGCTGTCCGGAATCCATCCGTCGGATGTCGCCGTCGAAGCGGCGGCGCAGCAGCCGGTCGTGCGAGACCACGACCAGCGCACCCGGCCAGTGGACCATCGCTTCCTCCAGCTCCTGTACAAGTCCGGGTACCGGGTGGTCGGCTGGTTCGTCGAGCAGCAGCAGATCCGCGGGCCGGGCCAGGAGACGGGCGAGGGCGAGCCGTCTGCGCTGCCCCGCCGAAAGCGATCCGACCGGCACCCGGAGGTCCCGGGAGCGGAACAGCCCGTACGGGAGCAGCCGTTCCGCCTGCTCGTCATCGGTGAGCGGCAGTCCCCGGCCGAATGCGGTGAGCACGGACTCCGCCGGGCGGTGCGCCGGTATCTCCTGCGCGAGGTAGCCGATCCCGCCCCGCCGGACCACGCGGCCCGCGTTCGGTTCGAGCAAGCCCGCCATGACTCGGAGCAGCGTGGACTTCCCCGCCCCGTCTCCGCCGTGGATCAGCAGTCTGCCCGCCGCCGCCACGGAGAGCCCGTCGACCGCGAGTCCGCCGCCGACCCGTATGTCCGTCAGGGGGACCGGCTCCCCCTCGGCCGCTCCGGCCGTGGGCAGGGCGGCGAAGCGCAGGGGGTCCGGCGGCCTGGGGACGGGCCGTGCCCTCAGTCGCTCCAGTCGCTTGCGTGCGTTGTGGGCCCGGCCGGACACGGAGGTCTGGACCCGGCCCGCAACCCGGTCGTACGCCAATTTGTTGTTGTCCTTGATGGCGCGGCCGGTGGCGACGCCATGGGCGGCGGTCGTCGCGTACTCCTCCAGCTGCCCGGTTTCCTCGCGAGGTCCGCCTCGGCCACCCGCAACTTCCGTTCCACCGCGCGCAGTTCCGCCAGCGCGTCGTCGATCGCGTCCTGGACCGTGCTTTCGGGCGGCAGCCGCGGGGTCCGGGACAGCAGACCGGTGCCGCGGTCGGCGACCGTGAACACGCTCCCGGAATCGGGCTGTTCGAGCCCCGGACCCGCGCGGCGGTCCGTGATGCCGTCCTCACCGGCCTGGTGGAGCGCGGCTACCCGGGCCTCACCGTCGAGTACGTCGCCGAGCACTCCGGCATCCACAGGACGACCCTCTACCGCCGCCGGGGAAACCTCGAAGGGCTCGTCGTGGACGCCCTGGACCGCGCCGGGGAGGACAGCTGGGCCCCGCCCGACACCGGAAGCCCGCAAGGAGATCTGCGCGCTCTGGCGCAGACGCCGGCCGCCTCCTTCGAGGCCCCGCCGCAGCGGCCGTACCGACCGCGTTCGTCGCCGCGGCCATCCGGTCCGAGCGCGCCGCGCACGCGCTGAACGCCTTCTACGCGGTCAGACCGTTCATCACCCGCGAGCCCATCGACGGGACACTGGTCGACCAGTCCGCCGACGCGGCTCCGGCAGCCGCCCGCGCCGGAGTCTTCAACTCCCCTGCCGAATCCACTTGATGGGCCACCCGGAGCGCCCCCGGCTCATCGCCTGGGCCGTACCCGTCCGGCCGTGCTGGTCATACCGTCCACGACGGCTCCAACTGCACGATGTCCCCCGCCAGCTCCGCCACGTCGTCCTCGGTCTGCGCCCGTTGCGACAGCCGCTCGATGCTCCCTGCCCGGTACTTGCCGCGCTCGGCGCTCGACTGCCACATCGACAACACGAGGAACTCCTGCCCCGGTGCCTCCCCGAACACCCCTCGCAGCATGCCGGGCGAACCGGCCATCGCCGGATTCCACACCCTCTCCTGCATCAACGCGAAGTGTTCCACCCGGTCCTCACGCACCTTGCTGTGCGCCACCCGGACCACATCCGCATCGGTGAAGCGTGGCTCGAAGCCCGTCTTCACATCGAAGCGGTGCTCGAAGAGCTTGACCTGGAGACCGCTGTACGTACCGGACTGCGCGGCAGCCAGGCCGTCGTGCGCGCGCGCCATGAACGAGTCGTAGAAGACGCGGTTCTCCCAGAAGGCGAAGACATGCGCCACGTCCGGACGCCCTCGGCTCCACCCGCCGCCCTGTCCCCTGAATCCGGGCTCGCCCAGCAGCCCCGCCCACTTCCGCTGCCCCCGCTCAAAACCTCGACGGTCCACCACGGTGCAACGAATCCACTTGACCAGCACCGCGCCATCGTACGGTGCCGGGCGTGTCACGGGTCACGCTCGGACGGAGTAGGCCCGAAGAGACCGCCATGAAACGCAGAATGGCCTCCATGGTCTCGCTGCACACCAACCCCCTGTTCGCCCGGCTCGAATCCGCGGAACGCGTCCTCGTCGCAGGGGCCGGCGGCGGCTTCGACATCTACGCGGGACTCCCCATCGTGCTCTCCCTGTTCCACCAGGGCAAGCACGTACAGCTCGCCAATCTGTCGTTCAGCGCGGCGACGAATCCGGCCTCGGCACACCGGAGGAGGATCTGACCAGCGTCGCCGCGCTCGCCGCGCTCGACGTACCGCAACGCCTCGTCGTGTCCATCGGCTTCGGCATCGACGCGTATCACGGGGTGAGCCACGGCCTCGTGCTGGAGAACATCGCCGCGCTCGAACGCGACGGTTCCTGTCTCGGCGCGTTCTCCGTATCCCGTACGACGCGTGAGGGCGCGCTCTTCGTCGACGCCGTGGCACACGCCCAGCACCACACGCCCGACCACCCCAGCATCGTGAACGGGTCGATCTCCGCCGCCGTCCAGGGGGACTTCGGGGACGTCCGGTTCACCTCGCGCACCCGTGGCAGCGAGCTGTTCATCAACCCTCTGATGACGCTCTGCTTCGCCTTCGAGCTGGACGGAGTGGCCCGCAACTGCCTCTATCTCGACCGCATCGAGCACACCCATCTCATCCGTCAGGTCAGCAGCGCCATCGAGCTCTTCCGGGACGAGGTCCGGCAGCGACCGCCGCGCCGCATACCCCACTGAACCGAAGCGGCCGCGAGGCCACGGAGCCGTGCGGCCTCGGGACACCGATGGCCCGATTCCATCGCCGAAATCCAAGCCGGTTGGATCCACGGCCGGTTACGGACATGATCGGGTGATGTGAACGGCCCGACGGCCCAGCGGAAAGCCAGGGAGGCAAGTCCGATGAGCACGCCCAACAAGGACATGGACAAGGTCGAAGTCAGACTCAAATGGGATCCCAGCCCTCATGGCGCACCGGCCCATGACCTCGACATCATCGCGGCGACCTACCTCGCCGAGGCGCCGTACGGCAGCCCCGCGTATCTCGTGCACTTCGACAGCCGCTCGCCGGACGGCACCATCACCCTCAACCGCGACAGCAGGACCGGCCAGGGCTTCGGCTTCGACGAGGAGATGACTCTGGAACTGAGCCGGTTGTCGACCGCGTACACCCGGGTCGTCGTCGGGGTCGCCATCCAGCAGCGCGACGGCCGCAGGACGTTCGCCGAGATAGCGAACACCGGTGTTCAGGTCCGGGAGGGCTACACGAACCTGGCGGAGGACGACTTCTCGGCGGTCGGCGCGGCCACCGCGGCAACCGTGGCCGAGTTCGTCCGGGGCGCCTCCGGGGCCTGGGAGTTCCACGGTACGGTGCGGGGCTTCGACGGCGACCCCGATTCGTTCGCCGCGACGATGGGAAGCCGTACGCCCGGCATGTGACTGGCCGTCGCGGCACGCGGCTCCGTCCCGGACCGCGCAGCCGCGACACGGCGGACACGACGAAGGGGACCGGCCCGCGGTCGGTCCCCTTCGGGTCGGCCTGCGGCGGCGGATCGCCCAGGCCCGGTTCAGGCCCCGACGTACTCCGCGAGGTGCTCGCCGGTGAGGGTGGAGCGGGCGGCGACGAGGTCGGCCGGGGTGCCCTCGAAGACGATCCGGCCGCCGTCGTGACCGGCGCCCGGCCCCAGGTCGATGATCCAGTCGGCGTGCGCCATGACCGCCTGGTGGTGCTCGACGACGATGACCGACTTCCCGGAGTCGACGAGCCGGTCCAGCAGGCCCAGCAGTTGCTCGACATCGGCGAGGTGGAGTCCGGTGGTCGGCTCGTCGAGGACATACACACCGCCCTTATCGGCCATGTGCGTCGCCAGCTTGAGCCGCTGCCGTTCGCCGCCGGACAGCGTGGTGAGCGGCTGGCCGAGGCTGAGGTAGCCGAGCCCGACATCGGCGAGCCGCTCCAGGATCCTGTGCGCGGCCGGCGTGCGCGCCTCGCCGGCGCCGAAGAACTCCTCGGCCTCGGTCACCGACATCGCGAGCACCTCGCTGATGTCGCGACCGCCGAGGTGGTAGTCGAGCACCGATGCCTCGAACCGCTTCCCCTCGCACTCCTCGCAGGTGGTGGCGACGCCGGCCATCATCGCCAGATCGGTGTAGATGACGCCGGCTCCGTTGCACGTCGGGCAGGCGCCCTCGGAGTTGGGGCTGAACAGTGCCGGCTTCACGCCGTTGGCCTTCGCGAACGCCTTGCGGATCGGGTCGAGCAGTCCGGTGTACGTCGCCGGATTGCTCCGTCGCGAGCCGCGGATGGCGCCCTGGTCGACCGAGACCACGTCCGCGCCTGCGGGGATCGACCCGTGCACGAGCGAGCTCTTGCCGGAGCCCGCGACACCGGTGATGACGGTCAGCACGCCGAGCGGGACGTCGACGTCGACGCCCTGCAGGTTGTGTGCCGTCGCGCCGCGGATCTCCAGCGCCCCGGTGGGCTCGCGCACCGTCTCCTTGACGACCGCCCGGTCGTCGAGATGGCGGCCGGTGATGGTGTCGCCGGCCCGCAGCCCCTCGACGGTGCCCTCGAAGCAGACGGCGCCGCCCGCCGTACCCGCGCCGGGGCCGAGGTCGACGACATGGTCGGCGATGGCGATCGTCTGCGGCTTGTGCTCCACGACGAGCACCGTGTTGCCCTTGTCCCGCAGCCGCAGCAACAGGTCGTTCATCCGCTGGATGTCATGGGGGTGCAGACCGATGGTGGGCTCGTCGAAGACATAGGTGACATCGGTGAGCGAGGAGCCGAGGTGGCGGATCATCTTGACGCGCTGCGCCTCGCCGCCCGACAGCGTGCCCGACGGCCGGTCGAGCGAGAGGTAGCCGAGACCGATCTCCACGAACGAGTCGAGGGTCCGCTGCAGCGCGGCGAGCAGCGGAGCCACCGACGGATCGTCGAGGCCGCGCACCCACTCGGCCAGATCGCTGATCTGCATCGCGCAGGCGTCGGCGATGCTCAGCTTCTTGATCTTCGACGAGCGGGCTTCCTCACTCAGTCGGCTGCCGTCGCAATCGGGGCAGGTGGTGAAGGTGACCGCCCGCTCCACGAACTCCCGGATGTGCGGTTGCAACGCCTCCTTGTCCTTGGACAGGAACGACTTCTGGATCTTGGGAATCAGCCCCTCGTAGGTGAGGTTGACGCCCTCGACCTTCACCTTGGTCGGCTCCCGGTAGAGGAAGTCCTGCATCTCCTTCTTGGTGAACCTGCGGATCGGCTTGTCCGGGTCCAGGAGGCCGGACTCGGCGTAGACCCGCACGGTCCAGAAGCTGTCCGACTTCCAGCCGGGGATGGTGAACGCGCCCTCGGCGATCGACTTGGAGTCGTCGTAGAGCTGGGTGAGGTCGATGTCGGAGACCGTGCCCCGGCCTTCGCAGCGGGTGCACATGCCGCCGGTGCGGGTGAAGGTCCGCTTGACGGTCTTGGTCCGGTCGGCACCGCGGTCGACCTTGAACGCACCGCTCGCCTGGACCGAGGCGACGTTGAAGGAGAACGCCTGGGGCGAGCCGATGTGCGGCTTGCCCAGTCGGCTGAAGAGGATGCGCAGCATCGCGTTGGCGTCGGTGGCGGTGCCGACCGTGGAGCGGGGATCGGCACCGAGGCGCTGCTGGTCGACGGTGATCACGGTCGTCAGGCCGTCGAGTACGTCGACCTCGGGCCGCGCGAGGGTCGGCATGAAGCCCTGCACGAATGCGCTGTACGTCTCGTTGATCAGCCGCTGCGACTCCGCGGCGACGGTGCCGAACACCAGTGAGCTCTTGCCCGAACCGGAGACGCCGGTGAACACCGTCAGCCGGCGCTTCGGGATCTCGATGGTGACGTCCTTGAGGTTGTTCACGCGCGCGCCGTGCACGCGGATCAGGTCGTGGCTGTCGGCAGTGTGCGGCGCAGACGACCGCGTGTCCGTCCTCTTGGCCATGCTCATCGTGTCTCCATCTGTTGGGCGGAGCCGCCTTCGCGGTCCCCGTCGCCGTCTGCGTCGCCCGGCCCGGCATCACGGGCGCCGAGCGGTACGTCCGGTTCTGCTTCGCCGGTGCGGCTCGTGGCCGCGGTCGCCGGACGGTTCAGCGCACCTCGTTGATGCGGATGAGATTGCCGGCGGGATCGCGGAAGGCGCAGTCGCGAATCCCGTACGGCTGCTCGGTCGGCTCCTGGACGACCTCGGCGCCGCCGGCCTGGAGGCGGTCGAAGGTGCCGTCGAGGTCGGCGGTGGCCAGGGTGATGATGGCGTAGGTGCCCTTGGCCATCATCTCGGTGATGGCGCGCCGCTCCTCCTCCGTGACGCCGGGATCCGCGGCCGGCGGATGCAGGACGATGGACGTGCCGGGCCGGCCGGCGGGGCCGACCGTGATCCAGCGCAGCCCGCCGAACCCGACGTCGTTGCGGATCTCGAAGCCCAGGATGTCGCGGTAGAAGGCCAGGGAGGCGTCCGGGTCCTCGTGCGGAAGGAAGGTCGAGTGAATCGTGATGTCCATGGCCGTCACGCTAATCCTGGCCCGGTGACCGCGCTTCTCGATTCCTGATCGGTCTGGTCACCTGTTTCGCCACGCACGACGGCATCCCCGCCGTGGCACGCGCGGCCTCGCGCCGGTAGACGCTGGGCGGCATGCCCACCAGCTCGGTGAAGCGGGTACTGAAGGTGCCCAGCGACGAGCAACCGACCGTGAAACAGACCTCGGTGACGCTGAGATCACCACGCCGCAACAGCGCCATCGCCCGCTCGATGCGCCGCGTCATCAGGTATCCGTACGGCGACTCGCCGTACGCCAGCCGGAACGCGCGGCTCAGGTGCCCTGCCGACATGTGCACGCCACGGGCGAGCGCCTCGACATCCAGTGGCTGCGCGAACTCCCGGTCGATCCGGTCACGGACACGACGCAACCGCGCGAGGTCGCGCAGGCGCTGAGCCTCATCGGGTCTGCTGGTCACCTGCGAGATCGTGCCACACCGCGAGGGCCGTCGCGCGCCGGCCCGGGACCGTACGACCGCGGAGGGCGCCGACTGGAAGTCGACGCCCTCCTTGAGCTGCGGTTCAGCTACCCGGGCACATCATGCGGGACCTTGCGTCCCGCGCGATCGGGCAGCCTGTCAGCTGCAACCGCTGGTCGAGCCGCAGCCCTCGCAGATGTAGCAGGAGCCGGCGCGCTGCATCTTCGTACCGCAGGAGAAGCAGAGCGGCGCGTCCGCGCTGATGCCCAGCTGCATCTCGACGAGCTCCGCCGAGGTGTGCGCGGTCTTCGGGGCGGGCTTCTCCGCCTCCGGCACCGCGGCCACCGCCTTCAGCGGCTCCGTCCGCACCGGGGCGGACTGGGCCAGGCTCTCGATGTCCAGCTCCTCGTCCTCGATGGAGGGCTCGTACGAACCCGTGTCGAGGTGGCGCTGGCGCTCCTCGGCCGAGTGGATGCCGAGTGCCGAGCGGGTCTCGAAGGGCAGGAAGTCCAGCGCGAGGCGGCGGAAGATGTAGTCGACGATCGACTGTGCCATCCGCACGTCCGGGTCGTCCGTCATGCCGGCCGGCTCGAAGCGCATGTTGGTGAACTTCGAGACGTACGTCTCCAGCGGGACGCCGTACTGCAGGCCGACCGAGACGGCGATGGAGAAGGCGTCCATCATGCCCGCGAGGGTGGAGCCCTGCTTCGACATCTTCAGGAAGACCTCACCGAGACCGTCGTCCGGGTAGGAGTTGGCGGTCATGTAGCCCTCGGCGCCGCCCACCGTGAAGGAGGTGGTGATGCCGGGACGGCCCTTGGGGAGACGCTTGCGGACCGGGCGGTACTCGACGACCTTCTCGACCGCGGTACGGATGGTCTCCTCGGCCTTGGCGGTGACCGCCTCCTTCTCCTTCTCCTTGGTCTTCGCGGAGAGGGGCTGGCCGACCTTGCAGTTGTCGCGGTAGATCGCGAGCGCCTTGACGCCCATCTTCCACGCCTCGAAGTAGACCTCTTCGACGTCCTCGACGGTGGCCGTCTCCGGCAGGTTCACCGTCTTGGAGAGCGCGCCGGAGATCCACGGCTGGATCGCGGCCATCATGCGCACGTGGCCCATCGCGGAGATGGAACGCTCGCCCATCGCGCAGTCGAAGACCTCGTAGTGCTCGGTCTTCAGACCGGGGGCGTCGATCACATTGCCGTGCTCGGCGATGTGGGCGACGACCGCCTCGATCTGCTCCTCCTGGTAGCCCAGGCGGCGCAGGGCCTGCGGGACGGTGCCGTTGACGATCTGCATCGAGCCGCCGCCGACCAGCTTCTTGAACTTGACCAGGGCGAGGTCGGGCTCAAGACCGGTGGTGTCGCAGGACATCGCGAGACCGATGGTGCCGGTGGGCGCGATGACCGAGGCCTGCGCGTTGCGGAAACCGTTCTTCGCGCCGAGGCGGATGACGTCCTGCCAGGCCTCCGTCGCGGCGGCCCAGATCGGGTTGTCCAGGTCGTCCATGTGGACGGCCGCGGCGTTTGCGTCGGAGTGCTGCTTCATGACGCGCTGGTGCGGCTCGGCGTTGCGGGCGTAGCCGTCGTACGGGCCGACGACCGCGGCGAGCTCGGCGGAGCGCTTGTACGAGGTGCCGGTCATCAGCGAGGTGATGGCACCGGCGAGGGCGCGGCCGCCGTCGCTGTCGTAGGCGTGGCCGGTCGCCATCAGCAGGGCGCCGAGGTTGGCGTAGCCGATGCCGAGCTGGCGGAAGGCGCGGGTGTTCTCACCGATCTTCTGCGTCGGGAAGTCCGCGAAGCAGATCGAGATGTCCATCGCGGTGATGACCAGCTCGACGACCTTGGCGAAGCGCTCGGACTCGAAGGACTGGTTGCCCTTGCCGTCGTCCTTGAGGAACTTCATGAGGTTCAGCGAGGCGAGGTTGCACGAGGTGTTGTCCAGGTGCATGTACTCGGAGCAGGGGTTCGAGCCGTTGATCCGGCCGGACTCCGGGCAGGTGTGCCAGGCGTTGATGGTGTCGTCGTACTGGATGCCCGGGTCGGCGCACGCCCAGGCGGCCTCGGCCATCTTGCGGAAGAGGGACTTGGCCTCGACCTCTTCGATGACGTCGCCGGTCATGCGGGCACGCAGCCCGAACTTGCCGCCGGACTCCACGGCCTTCATGAACTCGTCGTTCACACGGACCGAGTTGTTGGCGTTCTGGTACTGGACGGACGTGATGTCGTCGCCGCCCAGGTCCATGTCGAAGCCCGCGTCGCGCAGGGCGCGGATCTTCTCCTCTTCCTTCACCTTGGTCTCGATGAAGTTCTCGATGTCGGGGTGGTCGACGTCGAGGATGACCATCTTGGCCGCGCGCCGGGTGGCGCCACCGGACTTGATCGTTCCGGCGGAGGCGTCGGCACCGCGCATGAAGGACACCGGACCGGAGGCGTTGCCGCCGGAGGACAGCAGCTCCTTGGAGGAGCGGATGCGGGAGAGGTTCAGGCCGGCACCGGAGCCGCCCTTGAAGATCATGCCCTCCTCCTTGTACCAGTCGAGGATCGACTCCATGGAGTCGTCGACGGCCAGGATGAAGCAGGCGGAGACCTGCTGCGGCTGGGGCGTTCCGACGTTGAACCAGACCGGCGAGTTGAAGCTGAAGATCTGGTGCAGGAGGGCGTACGCCAGCTCGTGCTCGAAGATCTCGGCATCCGCGGGAGAGGCGAAGTAGCCGTGGTCCTCGCCGGCCTTGCGGTACGTCTTCACGATCCGGTCGATGAGCTGTCGCAGACCGGTCTCGCGCTGCGGGGTGCCGACGGCCCCGCGGAAGTACTTGCTGGTGACGATGTTGACCGCGTTCACCGACCAGAAGTCGGGGAACTCGACGCCACGCTGCTCGAAGTTGATCGAACCGTCGCGCCAGTTGGTCATGACGACGTCACGGCGCTCCCACGCCACCTCGTCGTACGGATGTACGCCGGGGGTGGTGTGGATGCGCTCGATACGCAGACCCCTGCTCGACTTGGCTCCCTTGGTTCGGGAACCTCGTGCCGGGCCGCTCGCCGTCTCTGTCATGCCGCCTCCCATATGTGGGCAAAAACACCCTGAAGTGCCCAGAACTTCCCGGGGCACAGTCTGTCTCTGATGCCTCGGACGCCACGCAGAGCGCCCGGAGCAGGTCTATGAAGCCGCCTTGCCGCCGATCCACGGAACCGTGTCGACCGGCCGGCGCCGATCAGTCGGCGGCGACGGCGGGAACGGGGACCTCAAGGGTCTCGCCCGTCCCGCGTTCCTCCACGGGAGGCCGCCGCTCACGGAGTTCCGCGATGGCGGCCTCGAAGTCTTCGAGTGTGTCGAACGCCCGGTACACGGACGCGAACCGCAGGTACGCGACGAGGTCGAGTTCCTGCAGGGGGCCGAGGATGGCCAGACCCACGTCATGGGTGGTCAGTTCGGCACTGCCGGTGGCACGCACCGCCTCCTCGACCCGCTGGCCGAGCTTGGCGAGGGCGTCCTCGGTGACCGGCCGACCCTGGCACGCCTTGCGCACGCCGGAGATGACCTTGGTACGGCTGAAGGGTTCGGTCACGCCGCTGCGCTTCACCACCATCAGCGAGCAGGTCTCCACCGTCGTGAAACGGCGGGAGCAGTCGGGGCACTGGCGGCGGCGTCGGATCGACGTGCCGTCGTCGGTGGTGCGACTGTCGACGACCCGGCTGTCGGGGTGCCTGCAGAAGGGGCAGTGCATGGCTCCCAACCCTCCTTCACAGCACGACTGAATAGCCTCCTCAGGGCCCGTCGGGGCCCGTGGAAGCTGTCACAAGCATAGGCGATGGCCACACCCTCGGCGGACCGGGGACCACAACTTCTGGGTGGCTGGAACAATCCAACCACTAGATCTTGGGTTTGGCCGCGCATTCGGCCCTACCGCGTGTCGCGCATCACGAGCGACCGGCAGGCAGCCTAAGGCCGCGTACGAGGTTACGGGAACCGCGCGGCAGCCAGGATTGCGGGGCTCCCGCTGTCGGACCCGGACAACGGCCCGACGGCCACCCCGCGTGGCGGCGCCGCACCGGTGGCCGCTACCGTAATAGCCCGAATTGCGGGTCGGCCCGCAAGGGAGTCCTGGCCCCTCGGCCATCGCACATACACCTGACAGAGAACACACGGCGGACTTTTATTCGTTTTTCACTCGAACGTGTGTTTGGCGCAACCTTTCGAAAGCTACTACCGTTGTCCAGCTAGGGAGACCATTCGAGAGGGGCCGACGTGACCACCACCGCAGACAGTGCCACCATCACTGCCCAGGACCGCTCCCAGAGCCGATTCGAGCCGGTGCATGCCATGAATGACTCAGTCACGAACATGGAGGGGCCAGAGCCCGCGCGCCCGGCGCGCTCATTGCCCGGCCGACCTCCTGGAATCCGGGCGGACAGCTCGGGGCTCACGGACCGGCAGCGGCGCGTGATCGAGGTGATCCGGGATTCCGTGCAGCGGCGTGGTTACCCGCCCTCGATGCGGGAGATCGGTCAGGCGGTCGGCCTGTCCAGCACGTCCTCCGTCGCCCATCAGCTGATGGCCCTGGAGCGGAAGGGGTTCCTGCGCCGCGACCCCCACCGCCCGCGGGCGTACGAGGTCCGTGGTTCGGACCAGCCCAGTTCGCAGCCCACCGATACGACCGGCAAGCCCGCGGCGTCGTATGTTCCGCTGGTCGGCCGGATCGCGGCCGGTGGCCCGATCCTCGCCGAGGAGTCGGTCGAGGACGTCTTCCCCCTCCCCCGCCAGCTCGTCGGTGACGGCGAGCTGTTCGTACTCAAGGTCGTCGGTGACTCGATGATCGAGGCGGCGATCTGCGACGGCGACTGGGTCACCGTGCGCCGCCAGCCCGTCGCGGAGAACGGCGACATCGTGGCAGCCATGCTGGACGGCGAGGCGACGGTCAAGCGCTTCAAGCGGGAGGACGGCCATGTCTGGCTCCTCCCGCACAACTCCGCGTACCAGCCGATCCCGGGCGACGAAGCGACGATCCTCGGCAAGGTGGTGGCAGTACTGCGGCGGGTGTGAAGCTCGCCGGTTCTGACCGGGCCCCGGGATCCACTGCGCCGATCCCGGGGCCCTGCCCATGCCACCGGGCACCCGAAGCGGACTACTTGCCGTCGGCCTTGGCCGCCGCGTCGATCGCCGCGAGCGAGCGGCGCGCCTGATTACGGTCGGTGGTGTACCAGAAGTCGGGCAGCGAGGCCCGCAGATAGCTGCCGTACCGGGCGTTGGCCAGACGCGGATCGAGTACCGCGACCACGCCCTTGTCGCCCGTGGCCCGAACGAGCCGGCCGGCCCCCTGGGCCATCAGCAGCGCGGCATGCGTCGCCGCGACGGCCATGAACCCGTTGCCTCCCGCCTCCTCGACAGCCTTCTGGCGCGCACTCATCAGCGGATCGTCGGGACGCGGGAACGGGATGCGGTCCATGACCACCAGCTGGCAGCTGGCCCCCGGCACATCGACGCCCTGCCAGAGCGACAGCGTGCCGAAGAGGCAGGTCTCGGGGTCGGCCGCGAAATTCTTGATCAGCTCTCCGAGCGTCTCCTCGCCCTGCAGCAGGATCGGCTTGTCCAGCCGGCCCCGCAGCTCCTCCGCGGCGGCCTGGGCCGCCCGCATGGAGGAGAACAACCCGAGGGTGCGCCCGCCCGCCGCCTCCACCAGTTCGGCGAGCTCGTCCAGCATGTCGGTGCGGGAACTCTCCCGCCCCGGCGTGGCCAGATGCCGGGCGACGTACAGGATGCCCTGCTTCGGATAGTCGAACGGCGAGCCGACATCGAGTCCCTTCCACTGCGGGATGTCGTCGCCCGCGGTGCCTTCGGGAGCCAGGCCGAGCGAGGCCCCCACCCCGTTGAAGTCCCCGCCGAGCTTGAGCGTGGCCGAGGTCAGGACCACGGACCGCTCGGTGAAGAGCTTCTCGCGCAGCAGCCCCGAGACGGAGAGCGGTGCGACCCGTACGGACGCGCCGAAACGGTCATGGCGCTCGTACCAGACGACGTCGTACTCCGAGCCCTGGGTGATGCGCTCGGCGACGCCGTGGATCGTCTCCACCGACGCCAGGGCCTGCTTGCGGACGGCGTCCTCGTCCTGGACGGACTTGTCCCGGGTGGCTCCCAGGGCCGAGATCACCGTGCGCGCGGCGTCGCGCAGCGCCAGCAGCGCGTAGCCGAGGTCCTCGGGGACCTCTTCCAGGCGGCCGGGGAGCGCCAGCTCCATGACGCGCTCGAACCCCTCCGACGCGGTCTGCAGCGCGTCGGCGGCCTTCTCGTTGACCAGCTTCGCCGCGCGGCGCACCGCGCGGTTGACCTGGCCGGGGGTGAGCTCGCCGGTGGCCACCCCGGTGACCCTGGAGACCAGCTCATGGGCCTCGTCGACGATCAGCACCTCATGCTGCGGGAGCACCGGGGCGCCCTCGATGGCGTCGATGGCGAGGAGGGCGTGATTGGTGACGACGACGTCGGCGAGCTTGGCCCGCTCACGTGCCAGCTCGGCGAAGCACTCCGCGCCGTACGCGCACTTGCTGGCGCCCAGGCATTCGCGGGACGAGACGGAGACCTGGGCCCAGGCACGGTCGGAGACCCCCGGAGTGAGGTCGTCGCGATCACCGGACTCGGTCTCGTCGGACCAGTCCCGGAGCCGGAGCAGATCCTGGCCGAGCTTGCTCGACGGGGCGGCGGCCTCGAACTGATCGAAGAGCCCCTCCTCCTCTTCCTGCGGCACTCCCTCATGGAGCCGGTGCAGACAGAGGTAGTTCGACCGGCCCTTGAGCATGGCGAACTGGGGGCGCCGGCGCAGCAGCGGGTGCAGGGCGTCGACCGTGCGTGGAAGGTCGCGCTCCACCAGCTGGCGCTGCAGCGCCAGCGTCGCCGTGGCCACCACGACCCGCTCCCCGTGCGCCAGCGCGGGCACCAGGTAGCCGAGGGACTTGCCCGTGCCGGTACCGGCCTGGACGAGCAGATGGGAATTGTCGTCGACGGCCTCGGCAACGGCCCCGGCCATGGCGGCCTGGCCGGGTCGTTCCGTACCGCCGACGGCGGTCACGGCGGCGTGCAGGAGCTCGGGAAGAGATGGCTTCGTCATAGCCCGACCAGCCTACGGGTCGCCACTGACAACACCGGTCACTCCCGGACTCCGGCGGAGGGGTGGAGCGGGTTGGGAACGGTCCCGTGGATGGCCGCGTGCGGGCGCTGGGGGCGGTCCCGGTATCCGTCGACATGCAGGCGGTTGCGGTTCAGACAGAGGCGTTCGATGCGGGGTGTCAGCAGGTCGAACATCTCGAACCGCTCCTTGAGCTCCGGGAAGCGGGCGTGGTGGCGCAGGATCTCGCCCCGCACGAGTGACCAGAAATCGGCCTCCGGAACGCCCAGCTGTTCCTCGCACAGCGGGGACAGGAAGCGGAACACGCCGATGAACAGTCCGGAGTGGATGAACTGGGTGAGGAAGGAGGGCTCCTCGGTGAGCAGGGTGCGGCGTACGTCCTCGGGCATCGACTCGTGCTCCGGCAGCGGCCGGGCGCTGATGTTCACGTCGTCGACGAAGTCCTTGATCGCCAGTCGCACCGGTACGTCCTGGTCGTCGTAGACCACGATGGCGTTCTCGCCGTGCGGGGAGAACACCGTGCCGTAGCGGTAGAGGAAGTGCAGCAGCGGCGGCAGCAGGGCGGCGAAGAGGCGGGTCAGCCAGACGGTGGGCGTCAGCCCGGAGCGGGCGACGAGCTCGGCGGTGAAGGCGCGGCCCTGCGGATCGGTGTGGAGCAGCGAGGCGAGGGTCCGGGCCCGCTCGCCGGGCGCGAGCCGGGGCTGGAGGGGTTCGCGCCAGATCGCGCCGAGGATCTCCTTGAACTGGTACGGGGCCTCGGGAAGGTGGTCGTAGAGCGGGTGCTCGACCGCCACCGAGGCCACCTCGCCGAGCAGGATGACCCCGCAGGTGTCACGCAGAAAGGCGTCCCCGTCGCGCAGGCCGTGGACCCAGGTGGTGACGGCGGGGGCCGCGAGGGTGCGTTCGGTCGGCAGTCCTCGCCAGACCAGTGTGTTGAGGATCGACAGGGGCAGCTTGACGGTGTGCCGGTCGGGGCGGGCCACGTTGCTGAAGGTACGGATGGACTGCTGAGCCAGCCTGAGGTCCGCGTCGGCGTGCAGCGGAACGATGTCACCGGCGGCGATGGCGGGGGCGAAGACCGGAACGATCCATTCGTCCCACTGCCAGGGGTGTACGGGAAGGAAGAGGTAGCTGTCGGCATCGAGGCCGCGGGTACGGAGCACGGCGGCGAAGGAATCACGGACCGACGGGTCGAGTTCCTGTGCGTACAGCTGCTCCGGTCCGGCCAGGCCGGCCACTCCGCGGTAGGCGGCGATCCTCGTGGAGACCGCGATCCACGGCAGCGTGAGGGGCGTGCGGGCCTCGGGGGTGTAGCGCGAGGCGTCGGTGGCGGAGAAGCCGAGGCGGCCCTTGTTGGCGACGAGCCAGGGGTGGCCGGTCTGGTGCCCTTCCAGCTCGGCGTAGTCGAGGTCGGCCAGTCGGGCCGCGGTGAGGGCGGTGTGGTCGAGCCGGGCGTCGGCGGTGAGGGTGGTGGTGATCTCACGGATGAGGTGGCCGAGGGTGGCGCCGTCGATGTCGAGGAGCCGGCGGGCGCGCACGAGGAACTGGAGCGGATCGCGGAAGGGGACGGGGTCGGTGCTCCGGTCGCCGGGCGGCTCGGTTGCGGAGCCCCGGTCGCCCTCGGGCCCCGCGCCGGCCGGTGTCCCGGGAGTGTTCCCGGGCGTCTCCAGGATCGAGTCCGGGGCGATGTGCCAGCTTCCGTACACGCCCCGCCGGGCCCTGAAGCCGAGGGTTCCGCCGTCGTCGAGGCCGAGGGTGTACGTATCGGCGCCTGCCTGCGCGGCCGGCTCGATGACTTTCTCGTAGGCGAATTGACCGAGCATCTTCGCGAGCAGTCGGGCGGCGGCTCCGTCCCAGACCGTCCGGTTCAGTTCTGGCGTGCTGAGCAGCTCGGCGGAGTGCGCCGAATCATGGCTCGCGGGATATTTCGGCACGGGGACTCCTCGGGACGGAACCGATGGGTTTCGAGCGGTGTGAGTTGTGCAGCGGTTCGTTCACAGCTGGGCACGATGAGTTCGGTCGCGGACCATCAGGGCGGCTCGTTTGTCGGGGAGTTCGAGTTCCGCGGAGAAGCGGAAGCCGGCACTCAGAAAGGCGGAGACGGACGGGGTGTTACGCAGATCGGGTTCCGCGACCACCCGCGCGCACCGGGGGCGGTTGTCGAGTACGAGATCGGCGACGGCCCGCAGCAGAGTGGTCCCGACGCCGTGCCCGCGGTTGTTCACACCGCCGATGAGCAGGTGGATGCCGGTGTCGTGCGGACGGGCCGGGTAGTGGCGTGCCAGCGGGTCGAGATCCGCGCGGTAGATCTCCCAGTAGCTCATGGGAATGCCTGCCAGCACACCGAGGCAGGGGACGCTGCGTCCGTCGCCGTCGAGTTGAGTACGCAGATGGGCGGCTGTGACGGCCTCGGGTCCGGCGAGTTCCCAGAAGGCCGCGACGGCGGGGTCGTTCATCCAGCGGCTCAGTACGGCGAGATCGCGTTCCAGCCGCACGGGGACGAGTTGGAGGACTCCGGCCGGGGTGGTGACCGGTCCCCAGCCGGCCGGATGGTCGAGCAGGTCCGAGGAGGCCGCCCTGCTCGCCGTCGGCTGCGTACCCGCCGCCCGGCCCGCGTCGCCCGTGGTGCCCGGGGGGTCTTCCCCGAACAGGGCGAGGAGTTCCTCGGAGAGCTCCAGGTCCAGGGTGTCCTCGGCACCTGTGTCGGCCGGTGGGGCAGGACCGGTAACGGCGTCGGTGTGCGCATCGGCTGGAGCCACGGTGTCGCTCTCCTCTCGGCGGTTCGGGCGGTGGTGATGTTCCCTCAGGCGTACAGGGGGTTGGCGATGGTGACGTAGACGGACTGGGTGTCGACGGGGCCGACGAGTTCGTCCAGGCCGTGCATCCGGGTCAGCAGGTTGGCCTTGCACCGCAGCTCGGGCTCTTCCAGCAGATGCGCGGGGAGCGGGGAGCCCAGGGCGGCGGCCGAGCCGAGGAACCGGCGGAAGGCCGCGATGAGTACGCCTTCGCCGGCGAGACGCTGGGCGCCGAACGCGCCGATCAGGCCGAACACATGGTTGATGCCGAGGTAGTAGGCGAAGCGTTCGTCGGTGACCGCGTCGGAGACGAAGGTGTCGCTGGCCGATCCGATGCCGGGGAGCCTGCGCTCCAGCGCCGCGCGGTGGGACTCGCGGAAGTAGTAGCCCTGGTTGTCGCGGTATCGGCCGCCGACCGGCCATCCCTCGGGGTCGAGCAGCACCAGGGTGTTCTGCTGATGTGCTTCGAGGGCCACGCCCGCGTGGCCGTCGAGCCAGAGCACCGGGCCCACGACGCGGTGCAGGTAGCGCAGGAACCACTCGGCCGCGACCGCGCGCACGGTTCGTCCGGTGACGGCGGCCAGGGAGTGGACGATCTCGGCGAGGCGCGAGTGCATGCCCGTCCTGCCCGGCCATGGGCGCGGGGCGGTCAGGGCCGCGATGCAGACCGCGTCGTCGTGCGGCCCGAACGGGTTGTGGCGAAGCATCACGTCGAGGCCCTGGACGGGTTCGCCGTCCGGGCCGTCCACAGCGAGCCAGGCGGGGTCGCGGACGATGTCGAAGCCCGGATGGGCGGCGTGCCACTGTGTGGCGAGCCCGCTGCGGAGCAGCCGGTGGACCTCCACTCCGCGGTGCAGTTCCTTGCGGAGGTTCTCCCGGCGGGAGTTGGTGATGCGTACGCCGAGGGAGAGCTTGAGCATGACCTCGGCACCGGGCCGGTGCACGGTACGGACGGAGGAGGTGGGGTACCAGCGCCTGCCGTGCGGTCCCAGGTCGTGGAGGAGCCCGGCGTCGAGCAGGGCGGCCACCTCGGGGCGGTGGGCGAGTTCGCGGGCCTGCCAGGGGTGCAGCGGAATCGGTGCGGTGTTGTCGGGGAGGCGCAGCCCCTCGGCATGGCGGGTGACCAGCTCCGTGGCCGGTACGGGACGGCCTCCGTCGGTCCAGGCGGAGTCGGTGGCCAGCACGGACCGGTCGACGGCCATCCAGTTCAGCGGGAAGGAGCCGTGCGACTCGGGCGAGTAGAGGCGGGATTCGGCGTCGGAGAGCCCTTCTCGGCTCTTGGGGGTGGGGTGGAGCGGATGCCCGAGCAGAAGCGACTGCTCCGCGGTGAGGAAGAGGTCCGCCTCGGCCGGGGCGTCGGGAGTGCGGCGGCGCTCGGCGATGAACCCGGCGGTTCGCCGTACCGAGTCGGCCACCCGGGCCACCATGTCGGCCCCCGGGTCGCGGTCGGTCTCGCGGCCCAGGAGGGCGGCGATCGTGACGGCGTCGGCGGGGGGTGCTCCTTCGGGTGCCCCCTCCAGGGCGGGCGGGCCGAAACGGTGCCAGCCGGTGGCCGACCAGTGGAGGACGGGGACCAGCAGCGCCGTTCCGCTGGCGGGGAGGGGGACGCGGAGTGTGTGCCCGTCCGGCTCGGGCAGGTAGGTTTCCCGGACCCAGCAGCGCAGCAGATTCTCCGCGCCCGCCGTGTCGGCGGCCCGCAGCGGGTCCGGGTGGTCGAGCGGGTCGGCCGGTGCCCCGGTGGTGAGCGCGGGCTTCGGGGTGCACCACTCGTCGGGCGGTGCCGTCATCTGGCGCGGCACGGTGGACTGCTCGGCGACGAGGTCGCCGGTGAGCCCGGCCTGTCCTCGCTGCGGGGTGTGGGGAGAGCCGTCGGCCTGGGGCGTGGGGGTGGGGTTCACGGCGGTCTTTCTCGTGAGGGTGTCCGGGGTCAGCGGATCGACCCGGTCGTGATCCGGCGGTGCGGCAGCCGCTCGGCGGCTGCCAGGGCGTCGGCGAGGCGGTCCACGACCGCTGTTGCCTGTTCGTCGGTGAGTGTGAGGGGAGGGAGGAGGCGCACGACGGTGGAGTGGCGTCCGCCGAGTTCGACGATGAGCCCGCGGCGCAGGCACTCCTGCTGGACGGCTGCGGCAAGGGCGGGGGCGGGCGGCGGCTCGGGGCTGTCGCCGAGCGCCACGGCTTCCGGGTCGACCAGCTCGACCCCGATCATCAGGCCGCGTCCGCGTACGTCACCGATGGTGGGGTGGTCGGTGGCCAGCGCCTGGAGCCGGGCGAGCATGCGGGCACCGAGGGTCGCGGCGCGCTCGGCGAGGCGGTTCTCCCGCACGAAGGCGAGGGTGGCCGTGCCCGCCGCCATCGCGAGCTGGTTGCCCCGGAAGGTGCCGGCGTGGGCGCCCGGCTGCCAGGTGTCGAGTTCGGAGCGGTAGACGATCACGGCGAGCGGGAGGGAACCGCCGATCGCCTTGGAGAGCACCATCACATCGGGCACGATCCCGCTGTGCTGGACCGCCCAGAAGGCACCGGTGCGACCGACGCCCGTCTGGACCTCGTCGGCGATCAGGGGGACGGAGCGGGCCTCGGTGATCTCGCGCATCCGGCGCATCCAGCCGTCGGGGGCGGGGTTCACACCGCCCTCCCCCTGCACCGGTTCGAGGATCATCCCGGCCGGCGCGGGTGTGCCTCCCTTGGGATCGTCCAGGAGGTTCTCGGTCCACCGGGCGGCGATCTCCGCGCCGCGCTGACCGCCGACGCCGAAGGGGCAGCGGTAGTTCTGCGGGAAGGGCAGCCTGGTCACCCGTACGTCCTCGGCGCCGCCCGAGGCGGCGAGGGCTCCCGCCGTCATCCCGTGGTAGGCGCCGGTGAAGGCGAGGAGGCCGCTGCGGCCGGTCGCGCCGCGGACCAGCTTGAACGCCGCCTCGACCGCGTCCGTGCCCGCCGGTCCGCAGAACTGGATCCGAGCGTTGTCGGCGAACTGCCGCGGCAGGGTGGCGAACAGCTCCGTGGTGAAGGCGTCCTTGACCGGGGTGGCGAGGTCGAGCACATGCAGCGGCGCACCCGAGTCGAGGACCTTCTTGATCGCCTCCAGGACAACCGGGTGGTTGTGTCCGAGCGCCAGGGTGCCGGCTCCGGAGAGGCAGTCGAGATACCGCCGCCCGTCCGCGCCCTCGATGGTCAGCCCACGGGCCCGGACCGGCACGATCGGCAGTGAACGCGCGTAGGTACGGGCGGCGGATTCGCGCAGGGACTGGCGGCGCAGGATCCCCTCGTGCACCGTCGGTGCTGCCACCGGGGCTGGTTCGGTCACGGCCACGGCTGTTGGTCCTCCCGCTGTAACGGTTGCGTTGCACATCAGTACGTCGACGCATGGACGGAGTACGGGGATGAACGCTTTCCCCGGGTCCCACGCACGTACCAACGACGCCGGGGACGACGGATCACGGGTAAATCGGAAGATCCTTGCGGAGGCGGAACCACGGCCCTGCCGCTCGCCGTCCCCATCGGCACCGGCATAGTGGGGGCCGCACAGGATCCAGGACAGTTGTCCGAAAGTCCGCAGGGTGTTCGGAGCAGGTGGCTCGGAGCAGTACCGCAGTGCAGTACAGAAGTGTTGAGTTACGAAGTCCCAGGGGGATCACCACATGCGACTCATTCGACCGGTTCTCGCCGCACGTCAGGGGAGGGCACGCCGCCGGCCCTCGTCGGTGCTCGCGGTGGCCGCGGTCACCGCGGTCATCGCGCTCGGCGCCACCGCCTGCGGGCCCGAGGAGGACAACGCGAGTGACAAGCCGAGCGTTCCCGCCGGCCAGTCCTCGGACGGCAAGATCACGATTCCTGACGATCTGAAGGACCGGCTCAAGGCACACGGGATCGACCTCGACCAGTGGAAGAACGGCGAGTGGAAGAACTGGGACAAGGACAAGTGGCTGCGCGAGGCCAAGGACTTCGTCAACCCGATCATCGAGGACCTCTGGGACCCGGACCGGATGCGGGATGCCGACAAGTCGCCCGAGAAGCCGGTCGACAACGACATCTCGGGTGACGTGGGCGTGACGGACCCGACGCCCGCGCCGGTCCAGGCCGCGGGCGTCCGGACGCCGTACCACGCCAACGCCGCGGAGTCCGGGAAGCTGCTCTTCGACAGCCCCGAGGGCTCCATGGTCTGTTCCGCGACCGTGGTGAAGGACCCGGCGCACCCCGGGAAGTCCAACCTGGTGTGGACCGCCGGGCACTGTGTGCACGCGGGCAAGAAGGGCGGCTGGTACCGCAACATCGCCTTCGTGCCCTCGTACAACAACCAGGGCCTTTCCCTGGCCGCGCTGAAGAAGGCGACCAAGCAGGAGATCGCCCCCTACGGCGTGTGGTGGGGCACTTGGGCACAGACGTCCGACCAGTGGATCTCGCAGGGTTCCTCGATGGGCGGACTGGGCGCGCCCTACGACTTCGCGGTGCTGCACGTGACGCCGGAGAAGGGCTCGACGGGCAAGTCCCTGGAGGAGACGGTCGGTTCCGCGCTGCCCGTCGAGTTCAACGCCCCGGCCGTGCCGAAGATCGACAGCATGACGGCGACCGGTTTCCCCGCCGCTCCGCCGTACGACGGCCAGAAGGCGTTCCAGTGCGCGGACAAGCCGGGCCGGCTCTCGCTGACCGCGCAGGACCCGACGATGTACCGCATCGGCTGCACCATGACCGGCGGCGCCTCGGGCGGTGGCTGGGTCGCGGCGGGCCAGGACGGCAAGCCCGCGCTGGTCTCCAACACCTCCATCGGGCCGGTGACCGCGGGCTGGCTGGCCGGGCCGCGGTTCGGCAAGGAGGCCAAGGGCGTCTACGAGTCGGTCAGCAAGAAGTACGCGGGACAGTGACGACGGACCGTCACCCGGCCCGGTCCCGGCGGCGGTGACGGCACATCGGGGGCCCCTGGCGCGGCAGTTGCGCGCCGGGGGCCCTTTCCGTCGTGCCGCGCCGCCGGCCGGCCGCGTCCCGTGCGGGCCGTGCCGCCGTGGCGGGGAGCACGCTCCGGACCGTCATAGGGTGAGGCCCTGCATCTTCGATGGCCGCTGGTCCGACCATCGAACCGCATGACACGTTCATGGCAATTTCGGAATTCTCGGGGGTACCTTCTCCATGCGATCCATACGTCCGCTGCTCGCCGCGACCGGGCTCGTCGCCGCGCTAGCGCTGACGGCCACGGCCTGTGGTCCGAGCGAGGACAACGCGACCGGCAAGCCCGCCGCCGACTCTGCGGGCGGCCAGGACGCGGGCGGCCAGGACGCCGGCGGCTCCCTGCCCGACGGCCTGGCCGAGACGCTGAAGAAGCACGGCGTCGACCCGGAGAAGTGGAAGAACGGCGAGTGGAAGAACTGGGACAAGGACAAGTGGCTGCGTGAGGCCAAGGACTTCGTCAACCCGGTCATCGAGGGGCTGTGGAAGCCCGACCGGATGAAGTCGGCCAAGGACCCGGCGAAGACCATGGCGGCCGGCGACGTCTCCGGCGACCGGGGCGTCACCGACCCGGAGCCCGCTCCGGTGCGGGCCGAGCGCGAGAAGACTCCGTACCACAGCTACGCGGCCCCGGTCGGCAAGGTGTTCTTCGACTCCCCCGAGGGCTCGATGGTCTGCTCGGGCACCGTCGTCAAGGATCCGGGGAACCCGGGCCGCTCCAACCTGGTGTGGACCGCGGGCCACTGCGTGCACGCCGGTTCGAAGGGCGGCTGGTACCGCAACATCGTCTTCGTGCCCGCGTACAACGACAAGGGCAAGTCCGCCGCCGCCCTGGAGAACGCGCAGCCCCAGGAGATCGCCCCGTACGGCGCGTACTGGGCGGACTGGGCGACGACGTCCGGGGAGTGGCTCGCCGACGGCGGCCCCACCGGGGGCGAGGGCGCTCCCTATGACTACGCGGTGCTGCACGTGAAGCCGGAGAAGGGCACCAAGTCCCTGGAGGAGACCGTGGGCAACGCCCTGTCGGTCGACTTCGACGCTCCCGGGATCTCCCGGATCGATGCCATGGGCGCCTGGGGATACCCCGCCGCTCCCCCGTACGACGGCCTGATCATGCACAAGTGCGTCGATCGCCCCGGGCGGCTGTCCATCAGCCCGAGCACTCCGGCGATGTACCGCATCGGCTGCACCATGACCGGTGGGTCGTCCGGCGGTGGATGGTTCAGGAAGGGCAGCGACGGCAAGTCCGTGCTGGTCTCCAACACCTCCATCGGACCGGTGACTTCGGGGTGGCTCGCCGGACCCCACCTGGGTCCGGGCGCGCAGGACGTCTTCACCACCATGAGCGAGAAGTTCGCCGGCCACTGACGGCCACCGGCACCCGATGACGACCCGAAGGCCCGCCCCTGGTCGGGGCGAGCCTTCGGGTCGTTGCCGGGCCGTATCGCGTCGCGGTCAGTGCGCCACGGGGACGAACGAGGAGAGCTCGGCCGCCAGTTCCTCGTGCACCCGCGCCTTGAGCAGGGTGCCCTCCGGCGTGTGCTCCTCGGAGATCACCTCACCCTCGGCATGCACCCGGGAGACGAGTCCGCCCTGGATGTACGGCACGAGCGCCTCGATCTCGACCGACGGCCGCGGCAGCTCGGTGTCGATGAGCGCGAGCAGCTCCTCGATCCCGGCGCCGGTGCGCGCCGAGACGGCGATCGCGTGCTTCTCGATGCGCAGCAGTCGCTGGAGCACCAGCGGATCGGCCGCGTCCGCCTTGTTGATCACCACGATCTCGGGCACGTTCACCGCACCCACTTCGCGGATCACCTCGCGCACCGCGGCGAGCTGCTCCTCCGGCACCGGGTGGGAGCCGTCCACCACATGCAGGATCAGGTCGGATTCGCCGACCTCCTCCATGGTGGAGCGGAACGCCTCGACGAGGTGGTGCGGCAGATGCCGTACGAACCCGACGGTGTCGGCCAGCGTGTAGAGCCGGCCGCTCGGCGTCTCGGCCCGGCGCACGGTCGGGTCCAGGGTGGCGAACAGCGCGTTCTCCACCAGGACGCCCGCACCGGTGAGCCGGTTGAGCAGCGAGGACTTGCCCGCGTTGGTGTAGCCGGCGATGGCGACCGACGGCACCTTGTTGCGCTTGCGCTCCTGGCGCTTGATCTCGCGGCCCGTCTTCATCTCCGCGATTTCCCGGCGCATCTTCGCCATCTTCTCGCGGATCCGGCGCCGGTCCGTCTCGATCTTGGTCTCACCGGGACCACGGGTGGCCATGCCGCCACCGCCGCTGGAACCGCCGCCGCCCATCTGACGGGAGAGCGACTGACCCCAGCCGCGCAGCCGCGGCAGCATGTACTGCATCTGTGCCAGCGAGACCTGCGCCTTGCCCTCTCGGGACTTGGCGTGCTGGGCGAAGATGTCGAGGATCAGGGCGGTCCGGTCGACCACCTTGACCTTGACGACGTCTTCCAGGTGGATCAGCTGGCCGGGGCTGAGCTCACCGTCACAGACGACGGTGTCGGCCCCTGATTCGAGGACGATGTCGCGCAGCTCCAGCGCCTTGCCCGAACCGATGTAGGTGGCCGGGTCCGGCTTGTCGCGGCGCTGGAAGACCGCGTCGAGCACCTGGGCGCCCGCCGTCTCCGCCAGCGCGGCCAGCTCCGCGAGGGAATTCTCCGCGTCACGCACGGTCCCCGACGTCCAGACGCCGACCAGCACCACGCGCTCCAGGCGCAGCTGTCGGTACTCGACCTCGGTGACATCTTCAAGCTCGGTGGAGAGTCCGGCCACACGCCTCAGTGCGGCTCGCTCGGAGCGGTCGAGCTGCTCGCCGTCCCGCTCTCCGTCGATCTCGTGGCTCCAGGCGACGTCCTCTTCCATCAGGGCGTCGGCCCGAAGGCTCTCGGTGAGGCTTTCGGTGACATTCTCCGTAGCGCTCTGCGCATCCTGCGCGTCCTGGGGAAGGGAAGAAGAGGAGGTCATTGGATCCTTACGTCGTTGGAAGTCCGTTACATCAGTCACAACGCGTGACCCCTTCCGATGATTCCCGCTGTCGGGAATCTCCGGTCCGGCCGCCGCGGCGACTCGTCGATAGTGGCATGGTCCGCCGCACCAGTCACCCGGGTTTACCGCTGTCCGGCGGGCGCGGTGCTGTGCCAGTCCGGGTGCCCCGGCATCGGCGGGGTCTTCTCCCCGTACAGCCAGCCGTCGAGGAACGAGGTCAGGTCGCGGCCCGCGGTCCGGGACGCCAGCCGGACGAAGTCCTCGGTGGTGGCGTTGGAGTCCCGGTGCTTCCGCACCCAGCTCCGCTCCAGCCGGTCGAACGCGCTCGCGCCGATCTCCTGGCGCAGCGCGTAGAGGATCAGTGCGCTGCCGTCGTACACCACCGGCCGGAACAGGCTGACCTTCTGTCCGGGTGCCGGGGCGTCGGGGCGGGCCGGGGGGCCGCCCGCGGCGCGCCAGCCGTCGGACCTGGTGTATGCCTCGCGCATCCGGCGTTCCAGGGACTTGCCGGCGTGCTCCTCGGCGTAGCGGGCCTCGTACCAGGTGGCGTGTCCCTCGTTGAGCCACAGATCGGACCAGTTCTGCGGGGAGACGCTGTCGCCGAACCACTGGTGGGCGAGCTCGTGCACCATGATCGAGTCGAGGTACCACTCGGGATAGCCCGCCCCGGTGAACAGGGAGCGTTCGAAGAGCGAGAGCGTCTGGGTCTCCAGCTCGAAGCCGGTGTCGATGGCGGCGACGAGCAGTCCGTACGTCTCGAAGGGATAGCGGCCGACCTGCTGTTCCATCCACTCCAGCTGGGCAGGGGTCTTGCTCAGCCAGGGTTCGAGACGCTTACGGTCGGCGCCGGGCACCACGTCGCGTACCGGCAGTCCGTGCGGGCCGGTCCGGCGCAGGACGGCGGAGCGCCCGATCGAGACCTGGGCCAGTTCGGTGGCCATGGGGTGTTCGGTCCGGTAGGTCCAGGTGGTGTCGGCGCCGTGCCGGGCCGTGCCGGTGGGCAGTCCGTTGGCCACCACGGTCAGGTCCTTGGGCGCGGTGACCCGGAAGGTGAAGTACGCCTTGTCGGAGGGGTGGTCGTTGCTCGGGAAGACCCGGTGCCCGGCATCGGCCTGATTGGCCATCGCCAGACCGTCGGCGGTGCGCACCCAGCCGCCGCTGTCCCGGTCTCCGCCGGGGTCGCTGGTGTGGTGGACGGTGATGTGCAGCGGTACCCCGGCAGGGAGTCGGCCCAGTGGCTGGATGACCAGGTCCTCGTCCTTGACCGCGAAGTCGGCGCGCAGACCGTTGACTTCGACCGTGCGGACGGTGCCCCGGGTGAAGTCGAGGTTGATCCGGTCGAGCGGTTCGGTGGTCCGCGCGTCGATCCTGGTGACGGCGTCCAGCGGCTTGCTGTTGTCGCCGTGGTAGGTCAGTCCGATGTCGTAGGCGCGGACGTCGTACCCGGGGTTGCCGAGATGGGGGAAGAGCGGATCGCCGATGCCGAGCGGCACGGGTGAGGGGAGGGTGGCGGCGACGAGAGTGGCTGATGCGGTGGCCAGCAGAGCGGCCCGCAGACGGCGGGAGATGAACGGCATGAACTACCGCTACCAGCGACTTCCCGCTGGACAGGTGCGGCGCGCGCCGCACCACCCGAATGAGAGCGCTGTGGCGGATGGCTCCGACCGGAGGAGTCAGACGATGGCCACGGGGTGCTGGGCGCGGCTCACGTCGTACACCCCGGGCACGTCACGCATGGCGCGCATCAGGGCCGGCAGTCCGGCCGCGTCGGGGAGCTGAAGGGTGTAGGTGTGCCGGACCCGCTGTTCGCTGGGCGGTTCGACGGTGGCGGAGATGATCGCCGCGTCCGCCGTCGCAATCGCCTCGGTGAGATCGGCGAGCAGCCGGGGGCGCCCGAAGGACTCGGCGACCAGCGTGAACCGGCAGTCGGTGGCCTCCTCCCAGCTCACCCCGACCGGCGCCCGGCCGACGGACCGCATCCGGGCGACGGCGGAACACTCCAGCCGGTGCACGGTGACGGCTCCGCCGCGCACGACGAATCCGGTGACGGCGTCGGGTGGTACGGGGGTGCAGCAGCCCGCGAGCCGTACGGTGGCGTCCGGCCGGTCCACCACGGCGGTCGCGGCAAGCCCGGCGCCGGAGGGTTCCGGTGGCTGCGGTCCGGGCCTGGAGTGGCCCTGCGGCGGCTGCTCCGGCCCGGTTTCCGCGGGCCGGCCGCCGTGCGGGCCCCGGGCGTCTTCCGGGTGGGCGTCCAGCCAGCCGGTGATGGCGATGCGGGCGGCGGGGGTCCTGGCGTGGTCGAGCCAGTCGGGCGAGGGGCCGGAGGCGGCGTCCTCGGCGAGCAGCAGCTGCACGGTGTCGCCGTCGCTGAGCACGGTGCCGAGGGTGGCCAGCCGGCCGTTGACCCGGGCGCCGATGCAGTTGTGCGCTTCGTTCCCGTACTGCGCGTAGGCGGCGTCGACGCAGCTGGCTCCGGCGGGCAGCCCGAGCGTGCCGCCGTCGGTCCGGAAGACCGTGATCTCCCGGTCCTGGGCCAGGTCGGCGCGGAGCGTGGTCCAGAAGGTGTCGGGGTCCGGGGCGGACTGCTGCCAGGCGAGGAGCCGGGAGAGCCAGCCGGGCCGGGTGGGGTCGGCGCGCTCTCCGTCCGCGGGTTCGGCGGCCTGGGGGCCGGCGCCGCCGTCCGCGGCGTACGGATTGCCGAGGGCGATGACTCCGGCCTCGGCGACCTTGTGCATCCGGTGGGTACGGATGAGGACTTCGGCGACCGCCCCGTCCTCGCCCACGACGGCGGTGTGCAGTGACTGGTACAGGTTGAACTTGGGGGCGGCGATGAAGTCCTTGAACTCGGAGATCACCGGGGTGAAGCAGGTGTGCAGTTCGCCGAGCACGGCGTAGCAGTCGGCGTCCTCGCCGACGAGCACCAGCAGTCGGCCGAAGTCGGTGCCGCGCAGTTCGCCGCGCTTGACGCCGACCCGGTGCACGGAGACGAAGTGGCGCGGCCTGATGAGGACTTCGGCGGGGATTCCGGCCTCCCGCAGCACGGTCGTGACGTTCTCGGCGACGGTCGCGAGCGGGTCCTGGAGGGCGGCGCCGGAGCCGTCCGACCGCGCCGACGCGGCGGCGATCAGCGCGCGGGTCCGCTCGTACTCCTCGGGGTGGAGGATCGCGAAGACGAGGTCCTCCAACTCGGTCTTGAGGGCCTGCACGCCGAGCCGTTCGGCGAGCGGGATCAGCACGTCGCGGGTGACCTTGGCGATCCTCGCCTGTTTCTCGGGCCGCATCACGCCGAGGGTGCGCATGTTGTGCAGCCGGTCGGCGAGCTTGATCGACATGACCCGGACGTCGTCCCCGGTGGCGACCAGCATCTTGCGGAAGGTCTCCGGCTCGGCGGCTGCTCCGTAGTCGACCTTTTCGAGCTTGGTGACGCCGTCGACGAGGTAGCAGACCTCTTTGCCGAACTGGTCCCGTACCTGATCGAGGGTCACATCGGTGTCCTCGACGGTGTCGTGGAGCAGCGATGCGGTGAGCGTCGTCGTCTCGGCGCCGAGCTGGGCAAGGATCAGCGTGACCGCGAGCGGGTGCGTGATGTACGGCTCGCCGCTCTTGCGCATCTGGCCGCGGTGCGAGGACTCCGCGAGCACATAGGCCCGGTGCAGGATCGAGAGGTCGGCATCCGGATGGTGGGCCCGGTGGGCCTCGGCGACATGGCCGATGGCGTCGGGCAGCCGGTCGCGGGGGACGGGACCGAGCAGCGCGACACGGCCGAGCCTGCGCAGATCGATCCGGGGACGGCCCCGTCGGCGGATGGGGGCACCTGGGCTGGTGGCCTCTGCACTCATGGGGCACCTCCGGCGACGTCGACCGGCGGTGGGGAGGTGCGGTCGCGCCTCCGGGCCGGTGCTTGATGCTACCGAGCCCACCACGTGGCGGAGTCCGGCTCTCGCCCAGCGTGAAAGGGATCACCCATTCGAGCGAAGCTCTAAGGCCTTTCCGTTTCGAGCCAGGCGGAGTCGATCAGGCCCTCGGCGACGATCACGGCCGGTCCGGTCATCTCGATCTCGCCGTCCGGCAGCTCGGTGATCACGAGGGTGCCGCCGGGCAGATCGACCGTGTACGTGACGGGGGTGCCGGTCTCCGCGGGGTCCGCGCCGTCCCTGCGGGCCGCGGCGACGGCCACGGCGCAGGCGCCCGTGCCGCAGGAGCGGGTCTCGCCGGAGCCGCGCTCATGGACCCGCATGGCGACATGGCGCGGTCCGCGGTCCACGACGAATTCGATGTTGACGCCGTCGGGGTAGACGGCTGCGGGGCTGTAGGGCGGCGCGGAGAGCAGGTCGCCGGCGTGTGTCAGGTCGTCGACGAAGGCGACCGCGTGGGGATTGCCCATGTTCACGTTGCGGGCGTCCCAGCTGCGACCGCCGAGGCTGACCGTGACGCCGTCCTCGGGAAGGAGCGCGCGCCCCATGGAGACCGTGATGGCGCCGTCCTTGGCGATGTGGACCTTCTTCACGCCGCCCCGGGTCGCGACGGCGAGGTCGCCCTCCTCGACGTGTCCGGCGCGCTGCAGGAACCCGGCAAAGACCCGCACCCCGTTGCCGCACATCTCGGCGATCGAACCGTCCGCATTGCGGTAGTCCATGAACCACTCGGCCTCGCCCGCCATGGTCCGCGCCTCGGGGTGCGCGGCGGAGCGTACGGCGTGCAGCAGCCCGTCACCGCCGATTCCGGCCCGGCGGTCGCAGAGCCGGGCGACGACGGACGCGGGCAGGTCGATGGCGTTGTCCGGGTCGGGAACGATCACGAAGTCGTTCTCGGTGCCGTGACCCTTGAGGAAGGCGATCTGCGAGGTGCTCACAGGGCAACTGTACGAAACAGCGCCGACAACCGACTGCCCCGGGCCGCCCCGCCGGCTCACGCGCGAGGGCAGGACCTGCGGAAAGGGACCGCTCCGGCCGTCAGCGGAGCCGTGCCACGCGCCAGACGGCCAGGGCGACCAGCGCGCAGCCGACGACGACGTACAGGGCGATCACCCGCCAGTCGGACCGCTCGCCCGAACCCCGCTGCGGCAGGCCGGGCCAGGTGTATCCCACCCGGCGGGCGGCCATCATGCCCCAGCCGGCCGCGCAGCAGCTGATCAGCAGGCCCAGCATGGCCACGACCGCGCCGCCGTCGCCGAACTCGAAGGCCAGCGGGAAGGCGAACATCAGCGATCCCACCGCGGCAAGCATGACGATCGGTGCCAGCTGCCAGATCCGCAGCCTGCGCGCGGGCCGCAGCTCGACCTCGACCTCGGGGGTCGCTTCGAGCTCGTCCGGCCCGTCGGGGCTCAGACCGCCTGTCCCGTGCAGCGCGTTCGGTGCGTCTTGTTCAGTGTCGCGAGGGCCGGCCTCCATCGCCACGCGCCCTCCCAACTCGGACTCCACTGGTCGATCGATGCTCGATGATGGCACGCTCCAGGTCGCCGAAATGACGGGCAGGGCTTCCCGATGCCATCACGTGATCAGGCTGTAACCGCTCGTTCGACCAACGCCAGCGCCTGGCGCGGGAGTTCCCCGCGGTGCTCCGCGGCGCCGCTCAGCCAGTGGACCCGCGGGTCGCGGCGGAACCACGAGTCCTGACGGCGTGCAAATCGCTTGGTGGCGCGAACGGTCTCGGCCCGCGCCTCGTCCTCGGTGCATTCCTGGGCCAGCGCGGCAAGCACCTGCTGGTAGCCGAGCGCCCGGGACGCGGTGCGGCCCTCCCGCAGCCCCTGCGCCTCCAGGGCGCGCACCTCGTCGACGAGTCCGGCCGCCCACATCCGGTCGACCCTCAGGGCGATGCGTTCGTCGAGCTCGGGGCGGGCCACGTCGACACCGATCTGGACGGTGTCGTACACCGCATCGTTACCCGGGAGGTTGGCGGTGAAGGGCTTGCCGGTGATCTCGATGACTTCGAGGGCCCTGACGATCCGGCGGCCGTTGCTCGGCAGGATGGCCCGCCCCGCTCCGGGGTCGGCGGCGGCGAGCCGGGCGTGCAGCGCTCCGGAGCCGCGCTCGACCAGTTCCTCCTCCAGCCTGGCCCGTACGTCCGGGTCCGTGCCGGGAAACTCCAGGGCGTCGATGGCGCCCTTCACGTAGAGCCCGGAGCCGCCGACCAGGACGGGGGTGCGACCGGCGGCGAGCAGCCGGTCGATCTCGGCGCGGGCCAGCCGCTGGTACTCGGCGACGCTGGCGGCCTCGGTGACGTCCCAGATGTCCAGCAGGTGGTGCGGGACGGAGCCGCGTTCGGCGAGCGTCAGCTTCGCGGTACCGATGTCCATTCCCCGGTAGAGCTGCATGGAGTCGGCGTTGACCACTTCGCCGTCGAGCTGCTGAGCAAGGAATACCCCCAGATCGGACTTTCCGGCTGCAGTGGGACCGACAACGGTGATGACCCGCGGTGCGGGAGCTGAACTTCTCACTGCCACAGTCTCGCAAACCTCGGCGTCTTCCCGAACGAGTGAGCCTGCCCCGCCCCCTCGGGAAGACGCCGAGCCCCGCGCCGCGCCGACCGCAGGGCCCCGGACAGCGCGGATCTTCTCGCGCGCCAGTAGAATTCCAACTAAATATGGGCGTTTTTTCATGGTTTGAAGAAGTGCCCGACCGTAGTCCCCCAGCAGGGAAGGTGCCCGATGGGCTTCCTGGACAATTTGAAGGCCAAGCTGAGCCCCGCCAAGGACAAGGTCGGCGAACTCGCGCATCAGCACGGGGACAAGATCGACCAAGGGCTCGACAAGGCCGCACGGACGGTCGACCAAAAGACCAAGGGCAAGTACAGCGACAAGATCGAGTCCGGCACGAGGAAGGCCAAGGACGCGGTCGAGCGCCTGTCCCACAAGGACCATGGTGGTACGCCCAAGAACGAGGGCGGTACACCCAAGAACGAGGGCGGTACGCCGCCCGCCTCCTGACCGTGAACTGATCAAGTCCGACGGACGGCCGTGGAGCGACGACGCTGCACGGCCGTCACCGGAAGGTCTCCGGGCGGCAGGGGCTCAGGACCAGGTGGCGACCAGGTAGCCCACGCCGTACGGGGCGTCCTCGTACAGCAGCCGCCCGGCCAGGCCCGCCCCTTGCGCCGCGCCCGCGAGCACCTGCCAGGGCGCCCGGCCCGCCGCCTTCAGTTCGTACGCCAGTGACGCGTCCAGCGCGATCAGCGCGCCGGTGTCCGCCGTGCCCAGCGCACGGGCGGCCGCCGCGTCGAACCCCTCGGCACGTTCGTCCAGATAGCCCGGGGCCTTGAGCGTGCGGCAGGCGCTGCCGTCGCCCATCACGAGCAGCGCGACCCGGTCCGCCCTGACGGCCAGGTCCCGTCCGGCGCTCGTGCAGCGGCCGGTTTCGAGCGGCTCTCCCACGCCCAGCCCCTCGACCGGCGCACCGGCCCATTCCGCGCGGGCCAGCAGCCAGGCGCCGACGGAGAGGGACGGCGGAAGCGAGTCGTCCGCCACCGGTCCGCGGTCGCGCCCGAGCCGTACGCCGAGGTCGACGCCGAAGCCCTTGAAGGTGCCGGTGGCTCCCTCGGGGTGCGGGCCACGCCCCGGCAGGTCCGCGGGTCCGACCACGATGAGCAGATCGGGACGCGCGGCGGCGAGCACGCCGAGGGCCTCGGCGCAGGCGTCCCGCACGGCGTCGAGCTCGGGCGCGGCACCGGCGGCGACCTCCGGTACCAGCAGGGGTGGGCAGGGGCAGACAGCGGCGGCGACAAGCATGGTGGGCAGCGTACTGCTTGGCCCCGGCACGCCCGTCGGCCACCGTCGAGGTCCCCGGTGTCAGTCGCAGCCGCAGCCGGGGGCCGCCGCGGCCGGCAGCGGCGCCGGGGCTCCGATGCCCGGCAGTCCCAGCATCACCCCGGCCGGCTTGGCCGCCTCGGCGGCGGTGCGCTTCTCCCAGGCGTCCCCGGCCCGGGTCCGCCGCACGGCCACTGGTGCGCCCTCGGCGAGGAGGTGGTGCGGGGCCGCGTAGGTGATCTCGACAGTCACCACATCACCCGGTCGCACGTCCTGGTCCGGCTTGGTGAAGTGGACCAGGCGGTTGTCGGCGGCGCGGCCGGAGAGGCGGTGGGTGGCGCCGTCCTTGCGGCCCTCCCCCTCCGCGACCATGATCTCCAGCGTCCGGCCGACCTGCTTCTTGTTCTCCTGCCAGGAGATCTCCTCCTGGAGGGCGGACAGGCGCATGTACCGCTCCTGGACGACCTCCTTGGGGATCTGCCCCTCCATCTCGGCGGCGGGGGTCCCGGGGCGCTTGGAGTACTGGAAGGTGAAGGCGTTGGCGAAGCGCGCCTCGCGGACCGCGTGCATGGTCTGCTCGAAGTCCTCCTCGGTCTCACCGGGGAAGCCCACGATGATGTCGGTGGAGATCGCGGCGTCCGGCATCGCGGCGCGCACCTTCTCGATGATTCCGAGGAAACGCTCCTGCCGGTACGAGCGCCTCATCGCCTTGAGGATCGTGTCGGAGCCCGACTGCATCGGCATGTGGAGCTGGGGCATCACATTGGGCGTCTCGGCCATCGCCGCGATCACGTCGTCCGTGAAGTCGCGGGGGTGCGGCGAGGTGAAACGGACCCGCTCCAGCCCTTCGATCTTCCCGCAGGCGCGCAGCAGCTTGGAGAAGGCCTCGCGGTCGCCGATGTCGGAGCCGTACGCGTTCACGTTCTGGCCGAGCAGGGTGATCTCCGAGACGCCCTCGGCGACCAGGGCCTCGATCTCGGCGAGGATGTCACCGGTGCGGCGGTCCTTCTCCTTGCCGCGCAGCGCCGGGACGATACAGAAGGTGCAGGTGTTGTTGCAGCCGACGGAGATCGAGACCCAAGCCGCGTAGGCGGACTCGCGCCGGGTGGGGAGCGTGGAGGGGAAGGCCTCCAGGGATTCGGCGATCTCGATCTGCGCCTCCTCCTGGATACGGGCGCGCTCCAGCAGCACGGGCAGCTTGCCGATGTTGTGCGTACCGAAGACGACGTCCACCCAGGGGGCCCGCTCGACGATGGTGTCGCGGTCCTTCTGCGCCAGGCAACCGCCGACGGCGATCTGCATGCCGGGCCGCTTGGTCTTCATCGGGGCGAGCCGGCCGAGGTTGCCGTAGAGCTTGTTGTCGGCGTTCTCCCGCACCGCGCAGGTATTGAAGACGACGACATCGGCGTCGCCGTCGGAACCCTCGTCCGCACGGATGTAACCCGCGCCCTCCAGCAGCCCCGACAGCCGCTCGGAGTCGTGGACGTTCATCTGGCACCCATAGGTGCGGACTTCGTAGGTCTTGGGTCCCTCGACGCTCACTGCGGGGCTCCGGTCGCTGCTGCTGGTCATGCCCTCAAGGGTATGTGGTCCGGGAGACGGCCCCCGCTGCCTCGGGCCCGGGACGCCGGCGGCGCCCGTGCCGGGGCGGCGGAGGGTCTCCTCTTCGGCCTTCGTCTTCGGCCTTCGCCGGGACGCCGGGAGTGCCTGCCTCCTTCGGCCGGTCCCTCTTCGGCCGGTCCCCTCTCGGTCCGCTCGCTTCAGCCGGTGCCCATCAGTCGGTCCCGAAGAGACGCCGTCCCGGCTGGTGCCAGTGCCTCAGACCGGGGAGCCCGTCGCCCGCCTCCGGGCCCCAGCTTCCCGGCGCGTACGGGAGGGGTTGCCCGGCGGGGTCCAGCACGGGCTGGACGATCCGCCAGCACTCCAGGATCGCGGGGAAGAAGGCGAAGTACTCGGGGTCGCCCTCGACGGCTCCGCGGAGGATGTTCTCGTACGGGAGTTCCTGCCGCCCCAGTGCCTGCGCGAAGTCGACGCCGACGGGGACGGTCACCGGCTCCTCGCCCTTCCCGGGCTTGCGCAGCATCAGGTCGGCCCTGATTCCGGTGTCGCCGGCGATGCGGAAGCGGATGAGGTTGGACGTCGTCTCCGTCGCGTCCCCGCCGAAGAGCTCCAGCGGCGGCTTGCGCAGTTCGACCACGACCTCCGTGGCGGTCACGGCCAGCGCCTTGCCGCTGCGGAGGTAGAAGGGCACCCCTGCCCAGCGCCAGTTGTCGATGAACAGACGGGTCGCGAAGTACGTCTCGGTGGTGGACTCCGGTGCGACGCCTTCGACGTCCAGGTAGCCCCGGTACTGGCCGCGCACGGTGTCCGCGGGGTCGATCGCGCGGGTCGCGTGCAGCACCCGCCACTTCTCCAGCCCCTGGGCACGGGCGTTGGTGACGCTCGGCGGGTCCATCGCCAGGAAGGCGAGGACCTGGAGCATGTGGTTCTGGACCACGTCGCGCAGGCAGCCCACCCCGTCGTAGAAGGATCCCCGGTCGGCGACGTCGAAGTCCTCGACGAGGGAGATCTGGACGTTGTCCACGTAGGAGCGGTGCCAGATCGGCGCCAGCAGGGTGTTGGCGAAGCGGGAGACCATCAGGCCCTCCACCGCGTCGGAGCCCAGGAAGTGATCGACCCTGAGCAGGTGGTGCTCGTCGAAGTAGGCGCCCAGCGCGTCCTGCAGTTCCCGCGCCGAGTCGAGATCGTGCCCGAACGGCTTCTCCACCACCAACCGGGCGTTACGGTTCAGGCCCGCCCCGCCCAGGCCCGCCGCGACGGCGGTGAACAGCGACGGGGGGATCGCCAGATAGTGGGTCACGAAGCCGAACCCGGCCACGGCCTCGCGCAGTCTGTCGAAGGTGGAGCTGTCGGCGAAGTCACCGGTGACGATGGACAGGCGCGCCGCCAGCCGGCCGAAGACCGCCTCGTCGATGTCGGTGCAGGCGGCTGCGACCGCCTCCCGTGCGTGCCTGCGGAGCGCGTCGTCGTCCCAGTCGGTGGCGGCCACACCGATGACGGGGACGTCGAGTCTGCCGTTCTCGGTGAGGCGGTACAGCGCGGGGAGCAGCATTTTCTTGGCCAGGTCGCCGGAGATGCCGAAGAGCACCAGGGCGTCGGAGTGTTCGAGGTCGGTGGAGGTGAGGAGCGTGTCGCTCATCGCGAGCGTCCTTTCAGGGGTGAGGCTCCGCGGGTCGGGGGAAGCGTCGTGCGGGACCGGCGCCGGTGCGGGATCCCAGACGGCCTTGGCGGGCTGACGAGGTCAGGCGACCAGGACGCCCACGGTGATCACCAGCTGGTTCGGCGTGCGCAGGCGTTCACGGATCCTCGTCGGTGAGATCTCGACGGCACCCGTGTCGAAGCCGAACATGGGAGCCGCCCAGTGCGGTCGCGGCCGCCCGGAGTGATCTTGCGGACCCCTTTCGGCGAAACCTCGGTCAGAGGCCCCTCGGTGCCCGGCTCCCTGAAGAAACCCTGAACCATGTCATGTCCCCGTCTCTCGGCACCCCCTCGTCTCTCAGCACCCCCTTCGCCCATCCTCGGCACCCGGCAGGAGACCGGGGTACTTGGACGGGCAGTCGGGTGAACCCCGCACGACCGGGCGTGACGGGATCGCGCGAGGCCGGTGAGAACGGGCGTGACGGGGTCGCGCGGAGCCGATGAGGCCGGGCTTCCGGAGGCGGAAGACGGGACGGGACCGGGCCCGGGGCGGGGGCCGTGAGGCCGGCCCTGGTCATCGCCGGAGCGGACTGGCAGGATCGCCGCCATGCTCCAGGCACTCTCCCGTATCGGCAGGCGACGCGTTCTTCAGGCGTGCGCCGCCGTCGCCGTCGTGCTCGGGCTGCTGCTGTGGTGGCTGCTGCCGCTCGGGCAGCCGGCACCGACGGGCACGCTGACCTTCAGCACCGGTGTGCGCAGCGGGGTCTACCAGCGCTACGGCGAGCGCCTCAAGGGAGACCTGGCCAGGGATCTGCCCGAGGTGTCGATACGGCTGCAGACCAGCGAGGGCTCGCAGCAGAACATCGCACGGGTGGCGACCGGGAAGGCCGACTTCACCATCGCCACCGCCGATGCCCTCGCCACCTATCTGCACAGCGGCAAGCCGGGCGCCGACCGGCTGCGGGGCTGTGTGCGGCTGTACGACGACTACATCCAGCTGGTCGTGCCCCGCGACTCGGAGGTGCGGAAGGTCTCGGATCTGCTCGGCAAGCGCGTCGGGGTGGGGCAGCGCGGTTCGGGGGTACGGCTGGTCGCCGACCGGCTGATGACCGCCGCGGGGCTCGATCCCGAGAACGACGTGACACCGGTTTCCGCCGGTATCGACACCATGCCGAAGCAGTTGGAAAACGACCGGCTCGATGCCTTCTTCTGGTCCGGCGGACTGCCCACGTCCGCCGTGCAGGAGTTGTCGGACCGGTTCGCGATCCGGCTGGTGCCGCTGGAGGCCCCGCTGGTCAAGGAGCTCCAGGCGGTGGGCGGGTCCGCCCGCTACTACCGTTCGGCCATGATGCCCGCCGACGCCTACCGCAACGCGCAGCAGGATCAGGCGGTGCCGACGGTCGCGGTCGCCAATGTGCTGGTGACCACGGACCGTTCGGATCCGGCGCTGACGGAGGCGTTCACCCGGACCGTGATCGACAGCCGGGACCGGATCGGGCGCGAGGTGCACGCGGCCCAGCTGGTGGACCTTCGTACGGCGATCTACACCGATCCGCTGCCGCTGCACGAAGGGGCCAGCCGCTACTACCGCTCAGTCAAGCCCTGACCGTTCTCCTCGGTCCCGTTGCGCTCAGCCCTGCGGGCCGTTGCGCGGCACCGAGACCGTCACCCGCAGCCCGTGCGGCTCATGGGCCGCGTAGCTCAGGGAGCCGCCGCCGGCCGCCAGGAGCGCCTGCGAGATGGAGAGCCCGAGGCCGGAGCCCTGGATGTTCTGATGCTGGGTGCTGCGCCAGAAGCGGTCGCCGATGCGTTCCATCTCCTGCGCGATGAGGCCCGGCCCGCGGTCGGCGACGACGACTGTGACGTCGTCGCGGCCGGAAGCGACCGTGACGACGACCACTTCCCCGGCGGGGGTGAACTTCAGGGCGTTGTCGATGATCGCGTCGAGGGCGCTCGACAGCGCGATGGGGTCCGCCCAGGCGGTCACCGCGGACGAGCCGTCCGCCCTGAGCCGTACCCCCTTCTCCTCGGCCAGCGGCCGCCAGGACGCGACCCGCTCCGCGGTGAGCGCGCCGATGTCCGTGAGTCGCAGATCGGCCGCGGCGTGCTCGGCCAGCGCCAGGTCGAGCAGGTCGTCGAGGACCTGCCCGAGGCGCTTGCCCTCCGTGCGCACGGAGGCGATCTCCTCGTTGCCCTCGGGGAGTTCGAGCGCGAGGAGCTCGATCCGCAGCAGCAGCGCGGCGAGGGGGTTGCGCAGCTGGTGCGAGGCGTCGGCGACGAAGGCGCGCTGCTGCTCCAGCACATCCTCGACGTTGTCGGCCATCTCGTTGAACGACCGGGCCAGGCGCCTCAGTTCCGGCGGCCCACCGGAGGCCGCGACCCGGGACCGCATCCGCCCGCTGGCGATGTCGTGGGTGGCCGCGTCCAGGGTGCGTACGGGCAGCAGCACCCAGCCGGTGAGGCGAATCGCGGCGCCGACCGCCACCAGCATCGCGACCGCTTCGCCGGCCGCGATCAGCAACCAGCCGCGCAGCGTGCGCGAGCGCATCTCCTCGGTGGGCGAGTCGAGCACCACGACGGCGACCACATCGCCGTCCCGTACGACGGGCGAGGCGACGACGACCCGGCCGTCCTGCCACGGCCAGACCTGCGGCGGATCGTGGCTGCGCCGGCCCAGCAGGGCCTCCTTGAACGCCTCGCGCCCCTCCCCCTCGATCGGGAGCTGCCAGGCGGCGGGGGCCTTCGCCATGGCGCTGTCGTCGCGGTAGAAGACACCGGCGCGGATGCCGTACACCGATGCGTAGGTGTCGAGTTCGCTCCGCAGGGTGCGCCGCCGCTCGTCGTAGCCGGCTGCCCGCTCGGTGATGAACTGCGCGAGTGCGGCGAAGCGTGCCGTGTCGTCGATGCGGTCGATGACGACGCGTTGCTGCTGGGCCGCCGCCACGCTGACGGCCAGCGGGAAGCCGAGGGCGAGCAGCACGCCCGCCATGAGCACGATGAGCAGGGGAAGCAGCCTGGTACGCACCTGGGACGTACGCCTCTACGCGGACGGGGCGACGAGGCGGTAGCCGACCCCGCGCACCGTCTCGATCAGTGCGGGCAGCCGCAGCTTGGAACGCAGGGACGCGACATGCACTTCGAGCGTGCGCCCCGTGCCCTCCCAGCTCGTGCGCCACACCTCGCTGATGATCTGCTCCCGGCGGAACACCACTCCGGGGCGCTGGGCGAGCAGCGCGAGCAGATCGAACTCCTTGCGGGTGAGCTGGACTTCGGACCCGTCGACGCTGACCCGGCGGGTCGGCAGCTCGATGTGGACATGTCCGAGACGCAGCGCGGCGACGGGCGTGGGCACGGTGTCCTCGCCGGACGCGTTGCGCCGGCTGACGGCGTGGATGCGGGCGAGGAGTTCGCCGGTGTCGTATGGCTTGACCACGTAGTCGTCGGCGCCGAGATTGAGGCCGTGGATCCGCGACCGGACGTCTGCGCGCGCGGTCACCATGATCACCGGTGTGGAGGTGCGCTTGCGGATCTTCCCGCACACCTCGTAGCCGTCCTGGTCGGGCAGGCCCAGGTCGAGGAGCACGACACCGAACGGCTCCGTGTCCGCGGGCAGCAACGCCTGCAAGGCCTCCTCGCCGCTGCGCGCGTGCACGACCCGGAAGCCGTGCCGGGCCAGGATCGCGGAGAGGGCGGCCGCGACATGGTTGTCGTCCTCGACGAGCAGCAGTCTCATGGCCTCCCTTTCCGGTTCTCCGATGGTTTCGATCGTGCGGTGCCGGTACGCGTCGGCAGAAGTTTCGGTGCGGTCTCTCGTACGCTCCCCGTCACTTCCCCGTACCGAGGCGTTTCACGTCATGCCGTACGAGGGCATCCACTCCGATGAGAGGCAGGTCAGTCAAGGCCCGCCCGCCGCATCCGGCCATCTGTTATCCACCCGGTACGCCACGTGCGTCACACCCCGCACCCCGTTCACACGGAGTGTCCGGTTGCCGCCGGATCGTTATCCTCAATTTCCGCTCAGATGTAATGACGCTGGTAGCACCGCGTCACTAGGGTCCTTCCCAACCGAGGAGGACGGAGCAAGAAGCCGATGAGCGGAGTTTCAGTGACCAAGGGCGCCGAGGACGCCGCGCCTGCGGCGAACGACCTTGTCGTACTGAGCAACGTCAACAAGCACTTCGGCGCGCTGCATGTGCTCCAGGACATCGACCTGACCATCGCCCGTGGCGAGGTCGTGGTCGTCATCGGGCCCTCCGGGTCCGGGAAGTCCACGCTGTGCCGCACGATCAACCGCTTGGAGACGATCGACTCGGGCGCCATCTCGATCGACGGCAAGCCGCTGCCCCAGGAGGGCAGGGAGCTGGCCAGGCTGCGTGCCGACGTCGGCATGGTCTTCCAGTCGTTCAATCTCTTCGCGCACAAGACGGTGCTCGAGAACGTGATGCTGGGCCAGATCAAGGTCCGCAGGACGGACAAGAAGTCCGCCGAGGACAAGGCCCGTTCGCTGCTCGACCGGGTGGGTGTGGCGACGCAGGCCGACAAGTACCCCGCGCAGCTCTCCGGCGGTCAGCAGCAACGCGTGGCCATCGCAAGGGCGTTGGCGATGGACCCGAAGGTGATCCTCTTCGACGAGCCGACATCGGCGCTCGACCCCGAGATGATCAACGAGGTGCTGGAGGTCATGCAGCAGCTCGCCCGGGACGGCATGACGATGGTCGTCGTCACCCATGAGATGGGCTTCGCGCGCTCGGCCGCGAACCGGGTCGTCTTCATGGCCGACGGAAAGATCGTCGAAGAGGCCACGCCCGACCAGTTCTTCAGCAACCCGCGCAGTGACCGGGCCAAGGACTTCCTGTCGAAGATCCTTCACCACTGATTGATCCTGCACCACCGGGCCCCGGACCGGCTGATCACTCACATCGCGTCAACTCTAGGGAAAACCACCATGCAGCTTCGTAAGGTCACCGCCGCCTCGGCCGCCGTGCTCGCTCTCGCCCTCTCCGCCACCGCCTGTGGTTCCGACAAGGCGGACGGCGGCTCGGGCGACGGCAAGAAGATCACGATCGGTATCAAGATCGACCAGCCGGGCATCGGCCTGAAGACGCCCGACGGCAAGTACACCGGCTTCGACGTCGATGTCGCCACATACGTGGCGAAGGAACTCGGCTACGACGCCAAGGACATCGTCTTCAAGGAGACCAAGAGCGCCGACCGCGAGACGGCGATCGAGCGCGGTGACGTGAAGTTCATCGCCGCCTCCTACTCGATCAACGACGAGCGCCTGCAGAAGGTCGACTTCGCCGGTCCGTACCTGCTGGCCCACCAGGACATCCTGGTCCGCGCCGACGACAACTCGATCAAGTCCCCGGCCGACCTGAACAACAAGAAGCTGTGTTCGGTCGCCGGCTCGACCTCGGCCAAGAACGTCAAGGACAAGCTGGCCCCGAAGGCCGACCTCCAGACGTACGGCGGCTACTCGGAGTGCCTGACCGGCCTGGAGAACAAGGTCATCGACGCGCTGACGACCGATGACAGCATCCTGGCGGGCTACGCCTCGCAGGCGAACTTCCAGGGCAAGTTCAAGCTGGCCGGCTTCAAGATGACCAACGAGAACTACGGCATCGGCCTGAAGAAGGGCGACGCCGACCTCAAGAAGAAGATCAACGACGCGCTCACCAAGATGGTCTCGGACGGTTCCTGGGACAAGGCCGTGAAGGACAACTTCGGCCCGGCGAACTACAAGAACGAGCCCGCCCCGAAGATCGGCAACATCGTCAAGTGAAGCAGGGCTGACCGGGCGCGCCGTCCGTGAACGACGGCGCGCCGTGCCCTCCTACACGCGGAAGCGCGGGAGATCGTGTTCGACTTTCTTGATGGTTACGACCTGCTGGGGGCCTTCTGGGTGACGGTGCAGCTCACCGTCTACTCCGCCCTCGGCTCCCTCATATGGGGAACGCTGCTGGCCGGAATGAAGGTCAGCCCGGTCCCCCTGATGCGTGGCTTCGCCACCGCCTACGTGAACGTGGTCCGGAACATTCCGCTGACCGTGATCATCGTGTTCTCGTCGCTGGGCCTGTACCAGACACTGGGCATCGCGCTCGGAGCCGACGTCACCGATGACATCAACTTCAGGCTGGCCGTGCTCGCCCTGGCCGCCTACACGGCCGCCTTCGTCTGCGAGGCGCTGCGCTCCGGCATCAACACGGTTCCGGTCGGCCAGGCCGAGGCGGCGCGCGCACTCGGGCTGAGCTTTACTCAGGTACTGCGGCTGATCATCCTTCCTCAGGCGTTCCGTGCGGTGGTCAACCCGTTGTCCAACGTGCTGATCGCACTGACGAAGAACACCACGGTCGCCTCCGCGATCGGCGTCGTCGAGGCCTCCTACCTGATGAAGGACATGATCGAGGCCGAGGCCCAGCTGATTCTGATCGCGCTGGTCTTCGCGTTCGGCTTCGTCGTCCTGACCCTCCCGACCGGCCTGATCCTCGGCTGGGTGAGCAAGAAGGTGGCGGTGAAGCGATGAGTTCCGTCCTCTACGACGCCCAGGGCCCTCGCGCCAAGCAGCGCAACATCCTCTACACGGTGCTGTTCGTGCTGTGCGCCGCTGCCGTGGTGTGGTGGGTGTACGACGGTCTGGCCGAGAAGCACCAGCTCGACTGGATCAAGTGGAAGCCCTTCTTCACCAGCCCCCAGCCGTGGCAGACGTACATCTGGCCGGGCCTCCAGAACACGCTCAAGGCGGCGTTCTTCGCCCTGATCATCGCGCTGCCGCTGGGCGCCCTGTTCGGGATCGGCAGGCTCTCGGACCACCGCTGGGTACGGATGCCGGCCGGCTTCGTCGTGGAGCTCTTCCGTGCCGTCCCGGTATTGATCCTCATGATCACCGCGAACGCGGTGTACGCGGAGTACACCACCATCGGCACCGATGTGCGTCCGCTGTACGCCGTGGTGACCGGACTCGTGCTGTACAACTTCTCGGTCCTCGCCGAGATCGTGCGGGCCGGGATCGAGACCCTGCCGAAGGGCCAGGCGGAGGCCGCCAAGGCGCTCGGCATGCGCAAGAACCAGATCATGCTGTCGGTGCTGCTGCCGCAGGCGGTGACGGCCATGCTGCCGGCGATCGTCAGCCAGCTCGTCGTCATCGTGAAGGACACCGCTCTCGGCGGCGCCATGATGACGTTCCCCGAACTGCTGGCGTCGGTCCGCCCGATGAGCGCGAACTACGGCGCGAACACGATCGCCTGCTTCACGATCATCGCCCTGATCTACATTGCCTTGAACTTCGCCCTCACGTCCTTCGCCAGGTGGCTGGAGCAGTGGCTCCGGCGCAACAGGAAGGCGAAGGGCACCGCGCCCGGGGGCGCACCCGAGACCATCGGTACGCCGTCGCTCGTCATCGATGACGGGCGCGCCGTCTGACGGCTCGTCGGAACGAGTGCCCGAGGGGCGGTGGCAGATCTGCCACCGCCCCTCACCGCTCTTTGGTGTCGCTTGACGCAAGCACCGGCAGTAGGTTGCATACGTTCTGTGATCGCGCCCCCTGCCCCCGCCGCCACACTTCCTCCGCCGCCTACCCCCGTTGCGAGCCGTGCGCTCGTCTCGTTCGCGTCCTCGGCACCGTCCGCTCGGATTCGAGGAGCCGCCCCGTGGACCCGGTGATCGTCATCGGCGCCGGGCCCGTCGGTCTGGTGCTGTCGCTCGCCCTCGCGGCGCAAGGCGTTCCCTCCGTCCTTCTCGACGAGGATCCGGGCAAGGACGAGACACGCCCCGCCCGCACCGTGGTGCTGCGCGAGGACACCGCGGCCCTGGTGGAGCGGCTGGGATGCAAGGCGCTCCGGCACGAGGGGGTGCGGTGGTCCGGGTGGCGGTCGATGCGGCGCAGGCAGCTGGTGCGCGAGCTGTCGCTCGGCGAGGACTCCCCCGAAGGTGATCCGTCGCCGGCCCCCGTCCATCTGCCGCAGCACGTCCTGACGCGCGGGCTGCGGGACGCGGTGGCCGCGCAGGAGCTGGTGCAGGTGGCCCCGTACGGCCGGATCGACACGCTGGAGCAGGACCCGGCCGGGGTCACGGTGCACACCAGGGAGCCGAACGCGACCTGGTGGCGGGGGAGTTATCTGGTGGGCTGCGACGGCGCCAGGTCCACCGTGCGCAAGCTGCTCGACATCCGGTTCCCCGGTCGTACCGCCGTGGAGCGGCATGCCGTCGCGGCGCTGCGCACCGAGCTTCCCTGGCCCGGACAGGCCGTGCTGCACCGGCTGCCGCCGTGGCGCACCGGCGGCGCCGAGGTGACGGCACGACCGCTGCCGGACGGCGTCTGGCGGCTGGACTGGCTGCTGCCGCCGCGCGGCGAACTCGTCACCCCGGACGCCCTGATCACGCGGGTCCGGGACACCCTGGCAGGCTGGTGCGGCGAGACACCGCCGTACGAACTGCTGGACACCGGCGTGTACACGCTGCACCACCGGCTCGCCCTGCGCTGGCGGGTCGACCGGGCCTTCCTGGCCGGGGACGCCGCCCATCTGCTGGGCGCACTGGGCACCCAGGGACTCGACGAGGGGCTGCGGGACGCCGAGAACCTGGCCTGGAAGCTGGCCCAGGCCTGGCACCACGGCGCCTGTGACGTACTGCTCGACAGCTACCAGGCCGAGCGCCGGGCCGCGGTCGCCTCGCGGCTGCGCGCCGCGGACCAGTCACTGCCGATACTGCGTGGCGGCGGAGGGCTGCGGACCCTGGTACCGGGGAGCGCACGGGGGCACGATTCGCTGCTCACCGACGGGCATCTGGGATGCGGCCCCCTCGGTGCGCCCCCTTCGTACTCGCATTCGCCCCTTGCGCCCCCGCGCGCCGAGGCGCACACATCTGTGGGTACGCCCCCCGGTGCGCCGGTGGCCGATGTGCGGGTGACGGCGCCCGACGGCACGACCGTGCGGCTTCGGGAACGGCTGGGACAGGGGCATCTGCTGGTGCTCCTGGTGGCACCCGGCACCGGGGTGTGGGACCGGCGTCACTGGATGACCGCCGGCGTCATGCCCCGCCTCGCGGCGGCCGTCGACGCACTGCCGGTGAAGGGCGAGCTGCTGGTGACCGAGAGCTATCCGGGGGCGTCGGCCCACACCGTGCTGCTGATCAGGCCGGACGGTCATCTCGTGGCGTCGTTCGGCGGGGTACGGCCCCGGGAGCTCTTCGCGGCGGCGGACGCGGTGCGGGGCGGGGCGGCGCGCGCCTCCGTACGATCCGACCAGACTGCGGGCATCAATTGACCGCTGCGGACGTACATGGTGTACTCCGAAACGTGACCGACACCGATGTACGCCTGTGGCGGAGGGTCCATATGGACCTCGTCCGCTATGCGGGCTGCGTGTGTCGGCCGTCCTGCTGAATCGCCTTCCCCTGCCCCGCCGTGCGCGCTGCCGTACGGGCGGGCATCCGCGCGAACCCTCAGGACGGTCCTTGTGTCTGCCCCCGCCTCACCCCCTGTAAGCACGCCTGCGCCTGCGGCCGGGCCCGCGTCCGCGTCCGTCGATGGTTCCGGTCCGACGGCTGCGGAACTGCTCGATTTCGTCCGCCGTGTCGCCGCCGACGCCGCCGTCGTCGCCTCGCTCCCGCTCGATCCCGAAGGCCGCACCTGGGTCCAGCTCGAAGGCCCCGGCGGCAGCGAGGCCTGGCTGATCGGCTGGCCGCCGGGCACCGGCACCGGCTGGCACGACCACGCCGACTCGATCGGCGCCTTCACCACCGCGGCCGGCACCCTCAAGGAGCTGTCGCTGGCCGCCCGGCTGCCCACCGACGGCTGGAAGACCCTCGAACTCACCGAAGGCATCGACCGGTCACGGGAGTTGGCCACCGGCCAGGGCCGGGCTTTCGGCCGCCACCATGTCCACGAGGTACTGAACGAGTCCACCACGCAGCACGCCGTCTCCGTCCACGCGTACCACCCGCCGCTGCCGCGGATCCGGCGTTACAGCCGCACGGGCGACCTGCTCCGCCTGGAGCAGGTCGAACGGCCGGAGGACTGGCAGTGAGCGACGGCCGTCGGGGTGGTACGGCGCCGGTCGGGATCGACGAGCTGCTGGAACGGGTCCGGGCGGGGTTCGTCAGGGTCGGACCGCGGGAGGCGGTCGCCGCCGCTGCGGACGGGGCGCTGCTCGTGGACATTCGCTACGCGGAGCTGCGGGAACGGGACGGGCTGATTCCGGGGGCGCTGGTCATCGAGCGCAACGAACTGGAGTGGCGGCTCGATCCGCAGGGAAGTCACCGGGTCCCGCAGGCGGTGAGCCACGATCTCCGGATCGTGGTGGTCTGCAACGAGGGTTATGCGTCGAGCCTCGCCGTCGCGTCCCTGCGACAGCTGGGGCTGCACCGGGCGACGGATCTGATCGGCGGGTTCCAGGCGTGGCGTGCCGCGGGACTCCCGGTCGAGACGTGACGGACGGGGTTCGGGGTGGCGATTGCAGTGCGGGAGTGACGATCGCGGTGCGGAGTGACGGGTCGGGCTCGGAGTGACGGGTCCGGCTCGGGGTCCTGCTGAGGGACCCCGACGCCGGATGCGTCGGGGTCACCGTCGGAGGCGCCATCGGGGTCACTGCCTGGCCGTGGCCGCCTCCACCGGCCGGACCCTGAGTGCGAGTCGGCCGGGCAGCGCGGTGGCGGCCAGTGCCAGCAGTGCGGCGGCGCCCACCACCGTCGCGTACAGCAACGGCAGGACGGTGGGCGCCGCACTGCCGGTCATGCCGATACTGAAGGCGGTCAGCACGGCCAGTGCGATCCCGCTGCCGAGGGCTGCGGCGATCAGCAGCACCGACAGGGCCTCGACGCGGAGCATCCGCAGAACCTGACGCCGGGTCGCGCCGGCCAGTCTGAGCATGGCGAACTCCCTGATGCGCTCGGACACGGACATGGCAAGGGTGTTGACGACAGCGATGGCGGTGAAGGCCAGGATCAGGCCCATGGCGAGATAGTTGACCGCCGCGTTCTCCTGCTGCCGGTCCGCCTGGAGCCGATCGACGGTTTCCGGCGACATGACGGAGACACCGGGGAACTGCTTGAGCGCGGCGGCGAGTTCGTCACGGCTGCTGTGACCGGCGACCAGAACGGTGGCGGCGAGCGGATTGTCCATGTGGCGGGCGAGCAGGTCATGAGGCAGTGTCAGGTCGCCGAAGCCCAGCCCGCGACTGTAGACGGCGGCGACGGTGAGAGTCGCGGGGGTGCCGTCGCCGAGGTGGAGACTCAGCGCGCTGCCGGGGCGGAGGCCGAGCCGGTCGGCGGCGAGTTCGCTGATCGCGGCGGTGTCGTGGCCGCGGGTGAACGCGGTGAGCGATCCGCTCGTGACGTCCGGGTTCCAGGTGCGGGTGAGACCGGCCTGGGTGACGCCCTGGGCCTGGTACTTGTCCAGGCCGACGCGCACGGTGGTCCGCACGACCTCCGTGGCGGCCGTGACGCCCGGCGCCCCGCGGACCGTTCCGGCAGCCTCGGACGGGACACCCGGCCCCTGCGCGGCCAGCACCCAGGTGGCGCGGACGCCGTCGCGGGCCTGGGCACGGGCGGCGTCCCCGAGGGTCGGCTGAACGAAGAGAACCGTGCAGGTCATCCCGATGAGCAGGGTGAGCGGGGTGACGACGGAAGCCATCCGGGCGGAGTTCCCGCGGATGTTGGCGGTCGCGAGAGGTCCCCCCGGACCCGCCAGTCGGAGTACCCCCGCGAGCAGCACGGACGCGAACCTCACCAGGAACGGCCCCAGCAGCGACACGGCCGCGGCCGATACGACGACGGCGAGGAACGTGACGGGGGTCGCGGCGGCCTCGGTACGCAGCACGCTCAGTACGCCGACGAGAACGGCTCCGCCCGCGAGCAGTACCAGCCCTGCCACGATCCGGCCCCGGGCCGGACCACGCTCGACGGCGGACTCGGCCATGGCCTCGGCGGGCCGGATACGGGCGATACGGCGGCCGGAGATCCTCGCCGCCGCCCAGGCGCCGACAAGGGTGACGGCGAGCGCCGCACAGGCCGGGAAGATGCCTGCGGTGCGTTCCAGGGTGACCGGAATTGCGCCCATGTCGATGAATCGACCGTGCAACCAGCCGGCGAGGGGCAGTCCGGCGAGCACGCCGAGCACACCAGCTGCGGCTCCGACGGCCAGGGCCTCGCGGCCGAGGAGGCGGCGGATCTGGCGCGGGGTCGCGGCGATGGCGCGGAGCAGGGCCAGTTCACGGTGGCGTTGCTGGATGGAGAGCGCGAAGGTCCCGACCACGACGAGGACCGCGACCAGGAGGGACGTGCCGCCCATGGCGCCTCCCATGGAGACCAGCTTGATACGGGCGCCCGCGGCGTCCAGGAATTCGACGGGGCCCCGGGCCTCACCGGTGGCGACCTGGGCGGAGGTGCCCTTGAGCGCCTGCTCGACCCGCTGCTTCAGCCGCGCGAGGTCGGTTCCGGACGCGGGCGTCACGCCGAGAGCGGCGATCCGGCCGGGGCGGGCGGCGAGGCGCTCCGCCTCGGCGGAGGAGAAGAAGAGCGAGGTCTGCTGTCGGAGGTCGCTCCGCCCGGCCGGGGCCGCGATCCCACTGATGCGGTACGGGCGGGGAGCGCTGGTGGACTGGACGGTGAGCCGGTCCCCGGTCTTCAGGCCGTTCTGTTCGGCGAGGGCGCGGTCGATCACCACGTCGTCATCGGCGGAGGGAGCACGGCCCGCGACGAGACGGAAGGGCGTCAGCGGGGCGGAGGCCCAGGAGTGACCGTAGGAGGGACGAGCGGAGAGGTGGGCCAAGGGGCGGGGCTCGGACTGGGCCACGCGCTTGCTCACGGACCGACTGCTCACGGGCTGGCTACTCATGGGCTGGGCCATGAAGGTCAGCTCGGGTACGGCCTTGTCCACGCCTTCCAGGGCGCTGATCCGGTCGACGATGTCTGCGGGGAGCCAGGCACGCTCGGCAACCGGCTTCGCCTTGTGCTTGACCTTGGTCTTTCCATTGCCCTTGTGCTTGACCGTGGTGCGGTGGACGTTCTGGTCGGCGGAGACCACGAGCGGCGCGGCCGCGTAGCGCTCGGTGGCGATCCTTCCGCGCAGGCCGGTCTCCAGCAGCGTGCCGCAGGCGGTGATCAGAGCGGCGGCGCACAGGAGAGCCAGGAAGGCACCGAGGAACCCGCCTTTGCGGTCCCGGATCGTCTGTAAGGCATAGCGCAGCATCATCGTGCGTCCGTCTCTCTTTCGTTGTCGTGCTCCGGGGTCACGGCCGACGGCGGTACCGGAGTCCCGGCCGGGGCCGGGACTCCGGCGGTGTGCGGCTTCTCCGTCATGCGTCACACAGTGCTCCGTGCACGGATGCCTGCGCACTGGAGTGTGCCCGTGTGTTCGTGCGGGGGGTTACCCCCCGTATGCCGCCGGCCGTTCCCCCGAATCCGCCCCGACACACCCGAACGCCACGCTCCGGTGGAGCGATCCCCGTACCCGACCGACATTCACCTCAACGCCAAGGACCGACGTGACGGAGGCCTCGCACCCATGCCGACCCCCACCCTCACCCCCGACCAGCTGGACGCTCAGGCCGCTCGCCTCCATGACACCGAGGCATGGCAGCAGATCATCACCGGCTGGGACATCACGGCCCCCGCCCCCGTGCGGCCGTCCGCCCCGGCCCCTGTACGGCTGTCCTCCCCCGACGCCGCGGAACAGCCGCCGGACCGTCGGCCGGCCGACTGGCGCGACCTGCTGTCCGTACCGGTCGACCAGCTCATCGCCGACTCCGTCCGCGCCCTGCCGGCGACGGCCCCGCGCGAACGGCCGCTTCCCGGACGTCTGGGTGCGGTCCTCCCCGACCGGCTCCACTCCTGGCGCCGCATCGGCCAGCCCGAGGTACGGCCCTCCACGCATCTCGCCTACGCAAGGCAGATCCTGACCGAATGGGGCTGGCAGAACACCCCGTACCGGCTCCGCAACGCCCGCGGCGCACGGTGCATCTGCGGCGCCCTCCTCACTGCGCACCGCCTGGGCTACGGCTCCCTCGACACCGTGGACCGGGCCGGTGCCTGGCTCGTCGCCGAGCTCCGCTCCCAGGGCTGGACCGGGCTGATCGGGCCCTGGAACCGCTGCCCCGGCCGCACCGCCGCAGATGCGCTCGCCCTGATCGACGCCACCATCACGCGCGCCGCCCACGCCGGGCAGTGATCACCGCATCACCGCGTCTCCCCCGCAAGTCCGCCTGGCGCACGGCGGGCCCTGCCGAGGCGCTCCCCTCGCCCCACGGCTCCCCCGGCTCCGATGTCCCACCGTCCCGGATCGCGCCCCGTGTTCCTCGGGCGCCCCGTTGCTCCTTCGGGCGCCCCGTTGTCTTCTCGGACACCCCGCATGCCCCGCCCGGTCCGAACCCGGTCAGAAGGGCTCGTCCAGACCTTCCGTGTCCTCGCCCTCTTCCTCCAGCGCCTGCCGCACGACGCGCAGGGCCATGCCCTCCCCGTACCCCTTGCGCGCGAGCATGCCCGCAAGGCGGCGCAACCGCTTGTCGCGGTCCAGGCCACGAGTGGAGCGCAGTTTGCGCGCGACCAGCTCGCGGGCGGTCGTCTCCTCCTGCTCCGAGTCGAGCTGTCCGACCGCCTCGTCGATCACTGCGGAGTCCACACCCTTGGTGCGCAGCTCACGGACGAGGGCGCGGCGGGCCAGTCCGCGTCCGTGATGCCGGGACTCCACCCAGGCGTCCGCGAACGCCGCATCGTCGATCAACCCGACATCCTCGAAGCGCGAAAGCACTTCTTCGGCCGCCTCGTCCGGAATCTCGCGTTTGCGCAACGCGTCGGCAAGCTGCTTCCGGGTACGCGGGGTCCCGGTGAGCAGCCGCAGGCAGATGTTGCGCGCCTGCTCGACCGGGTCTCGCGGCTCCCCCTTCTCGGCCCTCGACGAGGAGGGGGAACCGCTGCTCCTGGTGCGGGAGCGGGCACGACGGCCCGCCCCCTCGCCGAATCCGGCGCCCGAGTCCGTGCCGCGACCGGGACCGGCATCCGGCTCGTACACATCCTCGGACTCGGTCATGTGCCCGGCGGCGAATGCGTGGCCGGGACCGGCGTGCTGGTCAGTGGCGCCGACCGGCCACTCCGTGCGACGCGTCACGGTCTAGCTCTTGGCCGCCGCGGTCTTGGCCGGCTTGGTCTTGCCGGCCGGAGCGGGCACCGACTTCGCGCTGTCGGCCGGGGCCGTGGCACCGCCCGCCGCGTCCGCACCGGACTCGGCGGCGCTGTCGTCGGGCCTGACGCCGATACCCAGCTTCTCGAGGATCTTCTTCTCGATCTCATTGGCGAGATCGGGGTTGTCCTTGAGGAAATTGCGGGCGTTCTCCTTGCCCTGGCCGAGCTGGTCGCCCTCGTACGTGTACCAGGCGCCCGCCTTGCGGACGAAGCCGTGCTCCACACCCATGTCGATCAGACCGCCCTCGCGGCTGATGCCCTGGCCGTAGAGGATGTCGAACTCGGCCTGCTTGAAGGGCGGCGCGACCTTGTTCTTGACGACCTTGACGCGGGTGCGGTTGCCGACGGCGTCGGTGCCGTCCTTCAGCGTCTCGATCCGGCGGATGTCGAGGCGCACCGAGGCGTAGAACTTGAGCGCCCGGCCACCGGTCGTGGTCTCCGGCGAGCCGAACATCACACCGATCTTCTCGCGGAGCTGGTTGATGAAGATCGCGGTGGTCTTGGACTGGTTGAGCGCGCTGGTGATCTTGCGGAGCGCCTGGCTCATCAGACGGGCCTGCAGACCCACGTGCGAGTCGCCCATCTCGCCCTCGATCTCCGCACGCGGCACGAGCGCCGCGACGGAGTCGATGACGATCAGGTCGAGGGCGCCGGAGCGGACCAGCATGTCCACGATCTCAAGAGCCTGCTCGCCGTTGTCCGGCTGGGACAGGATGAGGCTGTCGATGTCGACGCCGAGCTTCTTCGCGTACTCGGGGTCGAGGGCGTGCTCCGCGTCGATGAAGGCGACCGAGCCGCCGAGCCTCTGCGCGTTCGCCACCGCGTGCAGTGTCAGCGTCGTCTTACCGGAGGACTCCGGTCCGTACACCTCCACCACACGGCCGCGCGGCAGGCCGCCGACGCCGAGGGCCACGTCGAGGGCGGTCGACCCGGTGGGGATCACTTCGATGGGCTCGTTCGGCCGCTCACCGAGGCGCATCACCGCGCCCTTGCCGAATTGCCGTTCAATCTGTGCGAGTGCGGCGTCCAGCGCCTTCTCGCGGTCGGTTCCTGCCATGGGTTCCACCCGATTTGCTTGAGTCGATCGCTTCACGTCAAAGACGCTAACCCCTGCCACTGACAATGGGCCTCGACGTCCTCCCGGCCTGTGGACAACTCCACGGTCGGGCCCGGGAAAACCCGGCCGGAATCCCATGAGAATGGATGTTCGATTTTGGTGTCAAGCGCACCGCACCGGACCGATCTGCACCCAGAGTAGCCCTCAAGCACCTCGCTTCCGGACAGTCAAGAACAAGTGATCGACATCATGACGAATCCCTGCCTCATGGGCACAAAACCGGCAGGAAATGTGGTCTTGGCCGCCTGGACGGCACGGGCGCGGGCAGACCCGTCGACGTAACGAACCACCGCTGAGAAGCGGAGCCCGAGAGAGCCGGAGAAGCCCTGCCGACGAGAGGGTCAGGCGCGCTCCGGGGCCTCCCGCACCCCGGCACCGCCTTCTCCGCCCTCGCCCCCGTCGCTCCCGGAGGCCCGCCAGGAACGGCGCAGCCGTGTGAGCACCGGCTCGCCGCGCCGTGGGCTCCGGCCGTGCATCCGCGGGTCGTCCGTCACGTCGTACCGCTTCACGTACGCGCCGAGGAACGCCTGGAGGGTGGCGACGGCCGGGATCGCGATCAGCGCGCCCACGGCGCCCATCAGGGCGGTGCCCGCGATGACCGATCCGAAGGCGACCGCCGGGTGGATGTCGACGGTCCTGGAGGTGAGCTTGGGCTGCAGGGCGTAGTTCTCGAACTGCTGGTAGACCACGACGAAGCCGAGCACCCACACCGCGTACCAGGGGTCGACGGTGAACGCGATCAGCATCGGCAGAGCGCCTGCCAGATACGTACCGATCGTGGGGATGAACTGGGAGACCAGCCCGACCCAGACGGCGAGCGCGGGCGCGTACGGAACCCCGAGGATCACCAGCAGGATGTAGTGCGCGATTCCGGAGATGAGGGCCATCAGACCGCGCGAGTAGAGGTATCCGCCGGTCTTGTCGACCGCGATCTCCCAGGCCCGCAGGACCTCTGCCTGCCTGGCGGGCGGCAGCACGGAGCACAGGGCGCGCCGCAGCCTGGGGCCGTCGGCCGCGAAGTAGAACGAGAACAGGAAGATCGTCAGCAGACGGAACAGCCCACCGAGCACGGTGGTGGAGATGTCGAGCACTCCGGTCGCGCTGTTCTGGACGTACTTCTGCAGCCAGTCGGAGTGGAGCAGACTGTCCTGGACCTCGACCCTGGAAAGGTCGGTGTGGAAGGTCTGGTTGACCCAGTTGATCACCGAGTCCAGATACTTCGGGAACTCCTCGACCATGTCGACGATCTGGCCCGCGAGCATCGAGCCGAGCAGCAGGACGAAGCCCACCCCGGCGATCAGCACCATGAGGAAGACCAGGAAGGTGGCGAGGCCGCGGCGCATACCGCGCGCCGACATCCGGCTCACCGCCGGCTCGATGGCAAGCGCCAGGAAGAACGCGATCAGAATGTTGATCAGCAACCCGATGAGCTGGTCGAACGCCCAGTTGCCGAGCCGGAAACAGGCGTAGAGCGCCAGGGCCAGCACCATGGCGCGTGGCAGCCACGCGGGCATGCGTACCGGCCCGTTGCCGGCGGGCGCGGCGGGTGGCGCGGCCGGCGGGACGGGCGGGGTGGAAGGCGGCTGGGTCTGTGCTGTCTCGTCTGTCGGTGCCACGGTTCCAGTCTCGCCTACGGCTGTGACGAGCAACCGCCCGCCCCGGGCAACAGCACGGGTCCGGCGGCCGACGGGCCGGGAATCGGTGCAGGTCCGGCCGCTGACGGGCCGGAAATCTGTGCAGGTGGGCCGTGGGCGAACCGCGGATACGAACCTGGAGTCAGCGCTTGTCCGCGGGGATGCCGACCGCCGTGCAGACGCCGCGCCAGACGTCCTTGGTCTCCCAGCCCGCGGCCAGCGCCTGGTGCACGGTCTGCCCGCCGAGCTCGGCCATCACATGATCGCGCGCGAAGGAGTCGGCGTACCCCGCGCCGAAGTGGTCTGCCATCCGTTCCCAGAAAATCGTCAACCGCATGACCTCAGTATCCCGCTCCTGAGAGTGCAGCCGGGCCGCTACGTCTTGTTGAGAGCGCTTACCGGCCTACGGTCGGTCCATGGCTGGAACCGGAACAAGTCCCCTCAACCGTGCCGAGCAGTTCATCTGGCTCACGGCCCGTGTCCTGGAACAACGGCGGTTCGCCCATCACTTCCTGGAAGGAAGTGCGGACGCCGTGGAAACCGCACTCGCCGCCTATCTGAACGAGGACGGCGGCTACGGGAACGCGCTCGAACCCGATCTGCGCGGCCCCGTCAGTCAGCCACTGCACACCGCGCACGCGCTCAATGTGCTGGACTCCATCGGGCGCTGCGACGGGCTGCGGGTGGAGCGGATCTGCCGCTTCCTCACCGGGGTGTCGACCAAGGAGGGCGCGCTGCCCGCCCTCCTGCCGACGCAGCGTGGCTATCCCGCCGCGCCGTTCATCCCGATCGTCGACGATCCTCCCGCCGAGCTGTTGGCCACCGGCCCCGTCGTCGGGCTCCTGCACCGCAACGCGGTGTGGCATGCCTGGCTGTTTCGGGCCACCGACTTCTGCTGGGCCGCGGTGGACGCCCTGGACCGGTCGCACCCGTACGAGATCGAGGCGGCGCTCGCCTTTCTGGACGGCGCCCCGGACCGGGCACGGGCGGAGGCGGCGGCCGACCGGCTCGGGCGGCTGGTGCGGGATCAGCGGCTCGCCGTACTGGATCCGGAGCAGCGCGCCGGGTACCCCGTCGCAGCCGGGTACGCGCCGGGTGAGCAGCACTTTCCGTACGACTACGCCCGTACACCCGAGTCGCTCGCCCGTCACTGGTTCACCGACCAGGAGCTGTCCCGTTCGCTCGACCATCTCGCGGCCGAGCAGCAGGCGGACGGCGGCTGGCCGGTCAACTGGCGGCAGTGGGCACCGGGGACGGCTCTGGAGGGGCGGCCCATCGTGACGCTCAAGGCGCTTCTGACGCTGCGCGCCCATGGACGCAGCCTCGACTGAGACCCGGTCGTCGGTGCGGGTGCCGGCGGTCAGCCGGCTGCGGAAGCTCCGTCGGGCCCGGCGGCGGTGTCGCGCAGCAGCAGGGCCGCGATGGCGAGCGCGGCGCCGCGTGGCGACGACGGATCGAGGCCGGTCAGCTCGGTGAGCCTGGCCAGGCGGTTGTCGACGGTGTTGGGGTGCAGCCCCAGCAGAGCCGCCGTGAGGCGTCGGTCCTGGTGCTGCGCCAGGTGGGTGCGGAGGGTCCGCAGCAGTTCGGGGCGGCCCGCGACGGGGTCCAGCAGAGCGGCGATGCGGTGGCTGCTGGGGCCGGGGCGGGACAGATGGAATTCGAGGAGCACGTCGTCCAGGACGTGCAGTCCGGGCGGCAGCCCGCAGGTGCGGGCGACCCGGAGGATCTCCACGGCCGTCCGGGACGCCTCGGGGACCGCCTCCGGCGTCGCCGCCGCGACGGCGGCGATCCGGACTCCGGCCCCGCAGGCGCGCGTCAGCCGCTCGGCCAGGTCACCCGGTGGCTCACCTCCGCGTGGTACGACGGCGCGCCCGGCCCCCGCGTCGAAGAGGAAGAGCAGCTCCGCGCCGAATGCCTGGTCGAGCACGGTCTGGACGCGCCGCATCCGGCGCCGTACGGTCACCGCGTTCCCCGGTTCCGGATCGCCCGGTTCCGGACCGCGCGGACCAGCACCGTCCGAGGCCTCACCTCCCGGGACTTCACCCCTCGGGGCCTCACCGGCGTCGGCCGAGGGTTCCAGGGCGACGGCGAGCACGAGCGCGGGCCCGTCGAGGCCGAGCTGCTCCAGCAGGGCGCGGCCGGGTTCCAGCGTTCCGTCGAGAAAACCGCGTACCAGGGAGCGACGCCGCTCGCGCTGTTCCGCCTCCAGCGCGGACCGCTCGTCCATATAGGTCTCGGCCACCGCACCGACCAGGGAGTGGTGCGACCGGAGCAGCAGATCGACCAGTTCGATCAGCGCGTCCTCCTCGCCGGGCTCCGCCGTCTCCCGCAGCAACTGCCACAGGACGTAGACGCCGAGCGCGTGGCTGCGCAGCAGCAGATGCAGCGGCATGCCCTCCTCCGCGCGCTGCGCCGCCCGCTCACGGAAGAGGCGGAGTCCGCCCGGACCGGGGTGCGGTTCGGTGACGCGGCGGAGAAAGAGGCGTACGCCGTGCCGGACGGTCGCGGCGATCTCCAGGTCCTTCACATCGTCCGGGAGCCCCGCGTACCCGGGGAGCTGCTCGAAGGACTCACGGGCCATGTGCCGCGCCAGCTCGTTGACCCTGGGTTCGCAGCGCAGAGCGAGGACCCTGGCCCCGTCGGACAGCGTCACGTCCGTGCTCCTTCTCCTTGAAGGGTTCCTGTGACGCGTCACAGTACGCAGCCGGTCGAGGTGTGACGAGGACGGGTGTCGCAGGTCACCTCCGGGGCCGACACTCGGGTTCCGGGCCATCCGCCCGCACAGCACCGAAGGGACCGCAGGTATGACCGAGCACAAGCCGACGGACTATCTCAGCTATATCGACCGGGTCTGGCACGGTGAGGACACATTGCTGGCGCACCTGTCCGGGGCGTACTCCGGCGCGGAGCTGGTGACCGTGCGCGAGCGGGTCGGCTTCCTGCCCTCCTTCGCCAATGTGGCGGTGTTCGACACCGGCGACGGACTGGTGCTGGTGGACTCCGGCGACATGCGGACAGCGGCTCCGCTGCGCGAGGCGGTCCGCGCCTTCAGTGAACAGCCGGTCGCTGCCGTCGTCTACACGCACGGCCATGTCGACCATGTCTTCGGCGTCGCGCCCTTCGACGAGCAGGCCGACAGCGAGGGTCGCCCCCGTCCCGAGGTGATCGCCCACGAGGCGGTCACGGCCCGCTTCGACCGGTACGTCAGCACTGCGGGCTACAACACCTGGATCAACCGCAGGCAGTTCGGCGTTCCGTCGCTGAACTGGCCGTCCACCTACCGCTACCCCGACACCACCTACCGCGACCGGATGACCGTCGTGCGCGGCGATCTGACCTTCGAGCTGGTGCACGCCAAGGGCGAGACCGACGACAGCACCTATGTGTGGGTCCCCGGGCTCAAGACGCTGTGCACCGGTGACCTCTTCATCTGGAACACCCCCAACGCGGGCAATCCGCAGAAGGTGCAGCGGTATCCGGAGGACTGGGCGCGTGCGCTGCGTGCCATGCAGGAGCTCGGCGCCGAACTGCTGCTGCCCGGCCACGGTGTGCCGATCGTCGGCAGGGAGCGGGTGCACCAGGCGCTCGACGACACGGCCCGGCTCCTGGAGTCGCTCTGCGAGCAGACCCGGGACCTGATGAACGCCGGGCACCGGCTCGATGCCGTGCTGCACGGCGTACGGGTGCCCCAGGAACTGCTGCGGAAGCCCTATCTGCATCCCGCCTACGACGAGCCGGAGTTCGTCGTACGCAATCTGTGGCGGCTGTGGGGCGGCTGGTACGACCAGAATCCGGCGCACCTCAAGCCGGCCCCGGACGCCGCGGTCGCCACCGAGTTCGCGAACGCCGCGGGCGGCGCGTCCGTGCTTGCGCAGCGGGCGCTGAAGCTGCTGGAGGAGGGTGAGCCGAGGCTTGCCTCGCATCTGGCGGAGACCGCCGCGCTGGCGGCGCCGGCCGATGTGGAGGTGGCACGGATACGCGCACGGGTCTACGGGCAGCGGGCGGCGTCCGAGACGTCGACCATGGCGCGGGGGGTGTTCAACTGGGCGGCGGCGGAGTCGGCCGCGGTGGCGGAGGGAACCGATCTGGAGACCGAGCTGACCCGCTCCGCCGACGGCCGGAAGCGGGCCGCCGGAATGATCAGCGTGGGTGTCGCGGACGAGGACGGGTGTGGCTGCGGAGCATCCGGGGAGGACGGGTGACCACGCCCGCCGGGGCCGTCGGCCGGCTCCGGGCGGGCGGCGCAACCGCGATGCAGGAGCGGGCGCACAAGGGCGCCTGGGGCAGCACCTGGCTGCTGCTCGCCTTCATGCTGGTCAATTTCGCCGACAAGACCGTCATGGGCCTGGCCGCCGGCCCGATCCGCGACGAGCTGGGGCTGACCCGGGGTGAGTTCGGCACCGCGCAGTCCTCGTTCTTCGCCCTGTTCAGCCTGGCCGCACTGGGGGTGTCGTTCCTGACCCGCCGGGTCCGCACCACCGTGCTGCTGCTCGGCATGGCGCTGCTGTGGTCGGTGGCGCAGTTGCCGATGCTGCTCGGCGCCGCCGGTTTCGGGACGCTGGTGGCGACCCGGGTACTGCTCGGTGCGGCCGAAGGACCGGCCGCACCGGTGGCGGTGCACCACCTTCACGGCTGGTTCGGGCAGAAGGAACGGACCCTGCCGACCGCCGTAATGATGGTCGGCGCGGCGGGCGGGGTGGCGCTGTCCGCCCCGCTGCTGACGCTGGTGATCGATGCGTGGGGATGGCGCTGGGCCTTCGGCGTCGTCGGGCTGGCCGGACTGGTGTGGGCGGTGTGCTGGTACGCACGGGGCGAGGAGGGGCCGCTCGCACCACCACCGGGGACGGCCGACTCGGCCGGCTCCGAGGGGACCCGCCCGGCCGTTCCGTATCGCGGACTGCTGCTCTCCGGCACCTGGCTGACGGCGGCCTTCGGCGCGTTCGCCGCCTACTGGATGCTCTCGGCGGGACTGACCTGGGCGCCCGACTATCTGCACGAGGTTTCGGGGCTGACTGCGAAGCAGTCGGGAGCAGTGGTGACGGCCACCGCCGTCGGCAACGCCGCGGTGCTGCTGACGCACGGGCTGCTGGCACGGCGGGCTTCCCGGAGGGGGACCGCGCCCCGGCTTCCGGCGGGACTCGGCGGTGGTCTCCTGATGTGCGTGGCCTCCCTGTCGATCGCGGTGTTCGCCGAGGTGGACTCCGTGGGTGTGAAGATCGCGCTGATGGTCGGTCCGATGGCGCTGACGAATGTGATCCTCACCGTCTCGCAGACGGCTGTCGCCAGGATCACGCCCGCCGGGCAGCGCGGGGTGGTGCTGGGTGCCATGGCCTTCGTCTACGCACTCGCCGGAATCCTCTCTCCGCTGGTCACGGGCCGGATGGTGGATGCGGCCGCATCCGTGCCCACGGGCTACCACTCGGCGTATGTGCTGATGGCCGGGCTCGTGGCGGTGGCCGGAGTGCTCGCCGTGTGCTTCCTGCGACCGGAGAGGGACGCGGCACGGCTGGGCATGACGGAGACTGCGCCGACAGGTCCGCCGGCGCACTGAGACCGGCCGTCCACGGGCGCGTGTGTAAGGGGCTCGGGCCCAATGGACCGAGCCCCTCACCGAACGCATGCCTACCCCGTACAGGAGGCCTGTACAGGGGGTTTGTACGGGAGGCCTGCATGGCAGGTCTGCACGGAAGGTCCGTACGGGCGACCCGCACGGCAGGTCCCCACATGTGGGTCTAACCGAGGGCACGTACTCCCGCTGTGACGACCACGGCGGAGCCCACGACCACGAGGAAGGGCGCACGCAGGACCAGCGCGAGCGCCGCCGCGGCGAGCCCGGCACCCCTGGCGTCCAGCGCCAGGTGCTGCCCGTCGCCGAACGTCTGCTGCGCGGTGAGGGCTGCCAACAGTGCCACGGGCAGGAGCGCGGCGAGACGCTGGGCGAGCGGGCGTTCCAGCACACCGGCGGGCACCAGCAGTCCGAGCAGTTTGGCGAGGTAGCAGCCGACGGCGGTCAGCGCGATGGCGATCCAGACGTTCATCGGTTCTCCTCCGTGACGGCCGTTTCCCGGCTCGTGCCCTTGCGGCGTCCGCTCAGGAAGAGGACGGCGGGGGCGGCGAGCGCCGACAGCAGGACGGGGACGCCCGCGGGCAGCACGGGCAGCAGACCGAGCGCGAGCAAAACCGCGAGCGCGGCGGTGACGCGTTCTGTGGTGCTCTTCAGCATCGGCGCGAGCAGAGCGAGGAAGACCGCGGGTGAGGCCGCGTCCAGCCCCCAGGTGTCGGTGTCGCCGAGCGCCTCGGCGCCGAGGGCTCCCAGCAGCGTGGTCAGGTTCCACAGCACGTACAGGGTCAGCCCGGTGACGGTGAAGCCGATCCGTGCCGCCCGCCGGGTCGGCTGCGGCAGTGTCACGGCGGTCGTCTCGTCGATGACCCACTGGGCGGCGAAGGGACGGAGCGCCCGCGGGAGCGCCAGCAGCTGCGACAGCCGCAGACCGTAGAACGAGTTGCGCACGCCGAGGAAGAAGGCTCCGGCAGCCGCGGTATAGGGGTTGCCACCCGCGGCGAGAGCGCCGACGAGGGCGAACTGCGAGGCGCCGGTGAAGACGGCGAGGCTGAGCGCGCAGGTCTGCAGCAGGCTCAGTCCGGAACCGGCCGAGGTCACGCCGAAGGCGAAGCCGGAGAGTCCGACGGCTATGCCGACACCGAGCGCATCGCGTACGACGGCCGCGTCCGGCTTCGCCCCGGCCGCGTCCGGCTGCGCTCCGGGGCCGGCCGCGTTGCCGTGGGGTGCGTCGGCCGATGCGCCGACGCCCTCTGGGAGTGTTATCTGTTCTGCCACGACCGGAACGCTACGTGGGCAGATCAGGACCGGTCTTGTACGTTCTTGCACGTTCGCGCTGGTACGCGCCGGGCGGCACTCCCACGATCCGGGTGAAGTGACGGTTGAGATGCGGCTGATCGGTGAAGCCGACCTCGGTGGCCGCCTGCGCGGGCGCCGTCCCCGCGTCGAGCATCCGGCGCGCCGCCCGCACCCGGGCATCGGTGAGCCAGGCGTGCGGCGGCATCCCGTACTGCTTCTTGAAGGCCCTCAGCAGCGCGAACGGGCTGGTGCCCAGCTCCGCCGCCAGCGCCTCCAGGGTGGGCGGCGCCGCCATCCTGCCCTCCAGCACCGCACGTGCCCGCGCCGCGTCGCGCGCGCCCGCCGAGCGGGGTGCGCGGGCGGGCAGCACGCTGCCGTGCCGGCTGAGCAGCCTTGTGACCATGACCCGCAGCACCGTGTCGGCGGCGAGCGCGTTTCCCTCCTCGGCCGCCCGGTGGACCTCGCCGATCAGCCGGGCCACGTACGGATCCAGGACGCTGGTCTCGCTGAATCCGACCGTGCCGCGCAGGCTCGTCGTGTCGGCCGCGATGTCGTTGACCACCTGCGAGGACGGGTACAGCGTGGCGTACACCCAGCCCTCGGGCACACCCGCGCGGGCGGTGTGCGGAACCTCCGGGTTGATCATGACCACGGTGCCGGGACCGGCGTGGACGGTGCCGCCCGGCAGCCCGACGTCCTCCACCCCGCGGCTGATGGTGCCGAAGACATAGCCCTCGTGGCTGTGGCGCGGGAAGGTGTGGCGCACATACCGGGCGCGCAGCAGATCGAGGTCGGGCAGTTCCGCGTACTGCCAGTACCTCGCCCACTCCCCCGATCCCGCCTCCGGTATCACCGCCATGAACGAATTCTCGCAGCTCCGGGGCGGGGCCGCCGAGGGTGGTCGGGGCCGTTGTCAGTGGCGGGGTGCACGATGGGGGACATGGCCGGCTCTGCGCTCGATTCGTTCTCACCCGCGACCCGCGGCTGGTTCGCGGGTGCCTTCAGCGCGCCCACCGCGGCGCAGGAGGGTGCCTGGCGCGCGATCGGCGAGGGTTCGGACGTGCTCGTCGTCGCACCGACCGGTTCCGGCAAGACCCTCGCCGCGTTTCTCGCCGCGCTGGACACCCTGGCATCCGTCCCGCCGCCCGCCGAGGCGAAGAAGCGCTGCCGCGTGCTGTACGTGTCGCCCCTCAAGGCACTCGCGGTCGATGTCGAGCGCAACCTCCGCTCCCCGCTGACCGGCATCCGCCAGGAGTCGGTGCGCCTGGGGCTGCCCGAGCCCGAGGTCCGGGTGGGAATCCGTTCCGGCGACACCCCGCCCGCCGAGCGCCGCTCGATGGCGACCCGGCCGCCGGACATCCTGATCACCACGCCCGAATCACTGTTCCTGATGCTGACCTCCTCCGCCCGGGAGGCGCTCTTTGGTGTCGAGACGGTGATCCTCGACGAGGTCCACGCCGTCGCGGGCACGAAGCGGGGCGCCCATCTCGCCGTGTCGCTGGAGCGTCTGGACGAGCTGCTGCCGCGTCCCGCACGGCGGATCGGCCTGTCGGCGACGGTCCGTCCGGTCGACGAGGTGGCGCGCTTCCTCTCGCCCCGGCGCAAGGTGGAGATCGTCCAGCCGCCGTCCACCAAGCGGTTCGACCTGTCGGTGGTCGTGCCGGTCGAGGATCTGGGTGAGCTCGGCGGCTCGCCCGCCACCGACCCCGACCAGGCCGGCCAGGCGGACAAGCCGTCGATCTGGCCCCACGTCGAGGAGCGGATCGTCGACCTCGTCCAGCAGCATCGCTCCACCATCGTCTTCGCCAATTCCCGCCGCCTCGCCGAGCGGCTGTGCAACCGCCTCAACGAGATCGCGTACGAGCGGCTCACCGGCGAGACGATCGCCGAGTCCCACTCCCCCGCCGAGATCATGGCCGAGTCCGGTACGGCGAAGGGCGCCCCCGCGCTGCTCGCCCGCGCCCACCACGGTTCGGTCTCCAAGGAACAGCGCGCCCAGGTGGAGGAGGACCTCAAGGCGGGCCGGCTGCCGGCCGTCGTCGCCACCTCCAGTCTGGAGCTGGGCATCGACATGGGAGCGGTCGACCTCGTGATCCAGGTGGAGTCGCCGCCGTCGGTCGCCTCCGGCCTGCAACGGGTCGGCCGGGCCGGACACCAGGTCGGCGCGGTCTCCACCGGAGTGGTCTTCCCCAAGTACCGGGGCGATCTGGTGCAGGCCGCCGTGGTCACCGAGCGGATGCGCGAGGGTTCCATCGAGGCGCTCCGGGTCCCGTCCAACCCGCTGGACGTGCTGGCCCAGCAGCTGGTCGCCATGGTCGCTCTGGACAGCTGGCAGGTGGACGACCTGCTGGCGGTGTTCCGCCGCGCCGCGCCCTTCGCCTCCCTGCCCGAGTCCGCGTTCACCGCCGTGCTGGACATGCTCGCCGGCCGCTATCCCTCCGACGCCTTCGCCGAGCTGCGCCCGCGTGTGGTCTGGGACCGGGTGGCCGGTACGGTCACCGGCCGCCCGGGGGCACAGCGGCTCGCCGTCACCTCCGGGGGAACGATCCCCGACCGGGGGCTCTTCGGGGTCTTCCTCGCGGGAGCCGACCCCAAGAAGGGCGGCGGCCGGGTCGGTGAGCTCGACGAGGAGATGGTGTACGAGTCCCGGGTCGGCGATGTCTTCACCCTCGGCACCACGTCCTGGCGGATCGAGGACATCACCCGCGACCGGGTCCTGGTTTCGCCCGCCCCCGGCGTTCCCGGCCGGCTGCCGTTCTGGAAGGGCGACCAGCTGGGCCGTCCGCTGGAGCTGGGGCGCGCGCTCGGGGCGTTTCTCCGCGAGATCGGCGGACTGTCGCCGGAGGACGCCCGGGAGCGTCTGCTCGCCGCCGGTCTCGACACCTGGGCCGCCGACAACACCCTGTCGTACATCGACGAGCAGCGCCGCGCCTGCGGCCATGTGCCGGACGACCGGACCATCCTCGTCGAACGTTTCCGTGACGAGCTGGGTGACTGGCGGGTCGTGGTCCATTCCCCGTTCGGCGCGCAGGTGCACGCGCCGTGGGCGCTGGCGCTGAGCGCCCGCCTCTCCGAGCGGTACGGCATGGACGCCCAGGTGATGCATGCCGACGACGGCATCGTGCTGCGGCTGCCCGACGCCGACCTGATGGGTCTGGACCTCCTGGACTTCGATCCCGCGCAGGACCTCGCCCAGACCCCGGCCCAGGACCCGGCACCGCTGCCGGGCCTGTCGTACGACAGCGAGCAACCACCCGTCGGCGCGGCGGACGTGACGTTCGATCAGGGCGAGATCGGCCAGATCGTCACCGACCAGGTCGGCGGTTCGGCGCTGTTTGCCTCCCGGTTCCGCGAGTGCGCGGCCCGCGCCCTGCTGCTCCCGCGTCGCAGCCCCGGCAAGCGCACCCCGCTGTGGCAGCAGCGCCAGCGTGCCGCGCAGCTTCTCCAGGTCGCGTCGGAGTTCGGCTCCTTCCCGATCGTCCTGGAAGCGGTCCGCGAATGCCTCCAGGACGTCTTCGACGTCCCCGGGCTCACGGAGCTCATGGGCGATCTCGAAGCACGCCGTGTCCGGCTGGTCGAGGTGACCACCCCCGAGCCCTCGCCCTTCGCGCGCTCGCTCCTGTTCGGCTACGTCGCCCAGTTCCTGTACGAAGGCGACTCGCCCCTGGCCGAACGGCGGGCCGCCGCCCTCTCCCTCGACTCCCATCTGCTGGCGGAGCTCCTCGGCCAGGCGGAGCTGCGCGAGTTGCTCGACGCCGATGTCCTGACGGAGCTGGAGCAGGAGCTCCAGTGGCTGACCGAGGACCGCCGGATCAAGGACGTCGAAGGCGTCGCCGACCTCCTGCGGGTCCTCGGCCCGCTCACCGACGAGGAGTTGGCGGAGCGCGGCGCCCGCCCGTCATGGGCGCCGGAGCTGTCCGCGGCCCGCCGGGCCATCCGGGTCCGGATAGGCGGCGCGGACCACTGGGCCGCGATCGAGGACGCGGGCCGCCTGCGGGACGCCTTGGGCACCGCCCTCCCGGTCGGCGTCCCCGAGGCGTTCACCGAACCGGTGAAGGACCCCCTGGGCGATCTCCTCAGCCGGTACGCCCGTACGCACGGCCCGTTCACCTCCACCGAGGCCGCCACCCGCTTCGGCCTCGGCACCGCTGTCACGGACGGGGCGCTGCAACGTCTCTCCGCGTCCGGCCGGACCGTCCAGGGCGAGTTCCATCCCGCCGGTATCGGCCAGGAGTGGTGCGACGCCACCGTGTTGCGCCGGCTGCGCCGCCGCTCGCTCGCCGCGCTCCGCCACGAGCTGGAGCCGGTCCCGCCCGCCGCACTCGCCGGCTTCCTTCCCCAGTGGCAGCACCTGGGCAGCAACAGCCTGCGCGGAATCGACGGACTGGCCCGCGCCATCGAGCAGTTGCAGGGCGCGCCCGTCCCGGCGTCGGCGCTGGAGAAGCTGATCCTGCCGGGCCGGGTCACGGGCTACAGCCCCGCGCTGCTCGACGAGCTGACCACCACCGGCGAGGTCGTCTGGGCCGGCGCAGGCGCCCTGCCGGGCAAGGACGGCTGGTTGTCCCTCTATCTCGCCGACAGCGCACCCCTGCTCCTCCCTCCCCCGCATCCGCTGGAGCTCAGCGCGTTGCACGAATCCGTCCTGGCCACCCTGAGCGGCGGGTACGGGCTGTTCTTCCGGCAGATCGCCGATCAGGTCCGCGCCACCACACATCCGGACTGCACCGATCCGCAACTGGCCGATGCCGTCTGGGAGCTGGCCTGGTCGGGCCGGCTCACCAATGACACGCTCGCCCCGCTGCGCTCGCTCCTCGGCTCCGGTCGTACGGCGGGGTCGACCGCCCACCGCGCCAGACGCAGCGTCCCGCGCGGGCGTTACGGCTCGCTCACCGGCGCCGCCCGGCCCGCGTCCCGCACCGGCCCGCCCACCGTCTCGGGCCGCTGGTCCCTGCTGCCCGCCACCGAACCCGACCCCACGCACCGTGCCCATGCCCTGGCCCGCACACTCCTCGACCGCCACGGAGTGGTGACCCGCGGCGCGGTCCAGGCCGAGGGCGTCGAAGGCGGCTTCTCCGCGACGTACCGCATCCTGTCCGCCTTCGAGGACAACGGGCAGGCGCGGCGCGGCTACGTGGTCGAAGGGCTGGGAGCGGCACAGTTCGCGATGGACGGCGCGGTGGACCGGCTGCGTGCCACCTCCACCGCCCTCGACCGTACGGAGCCGGGCGCCGCGCCCCGTGCCCTGGTCCTCGCCGCGGCGGACCCGGCCAATGCGTACGGCGCGGCCCTGCCCTGGCCCGAGCCGCCGGACGGGGCCGGGCACAAACCCGGCCGCAAGGCGGGCGCCCTGGTGGTGCTGGTCGACGGCGAGCTGGCGATGTACATGGAGCGCGGCGGCAAGACGCTGCTGGCCTGGCCCACCGACCCGGACGACCCCGCTCTCCTCGCGGCAGCGGGAGCACTGGCGGCGGCCGCCCGCGCGGGGGCGCTCGGCACGGTCACGGTGGAGCGCACCAACGGCGCACCGTCCCTGACCTCCCCACTCGGCCGCACGCTGGAGGCGGCCGGCTTCCTCGCCACCCCGAGGGGGCTCCGCCTGCGCGCCTGAACCACCGGCGCACCCCACTCCCCGTACACCGCACCGCACCCTCCCACCGCGCACACCAGCCCACACCCCCTCCCCGCCCCGCATCATGGAGGCATGCCCGAAGGAGATACCGTCCTGCAGACGGCCAAACGTCTGCACACCGCACTCGCCGGTCAGGTCCTCACCCGCTCCGACCTGCGCGTGCCCCGGTTCGCCACCGCCGACCTCACCGGCCGGACGGTTCTGGACGTCATCCCGCGCGGCAAGCATCTCCTCACCCGTATCGAGGGCGGCCTCACCCTTCACAGCCACCTCCGGATGGACGGTGCCTGGCGCGTCTACGCCACGGGCGAGCGCTGGCGCGGTGGCCCCGCCCACCAGATCCGTGCCGTCCTCGCCAACGCGGAGCACACCGCCGTCGGCTACCGACTGCCGGTCCTCGAACTCCTCCGCACCCGGGACGAGGAGAAGGCGGTCGGTCATCTCGGCCCCGATCTGCTGGGCCCGGACTGGGACCCCGACACCGCTCTGCACAATCTGCTCGCCGCCCCCGACCGCCCCCTCGGCGAAGCCCTGCTGGACCAGCGCAACCTGGCCGGAATCGGCAACATCTACAAGGCCGAGCTCTGTTTCCTGGCCCGTGCCACCCCCTGGCTCCCCGTCGGCGACCTGGCCGCCCCCACCGCTGCCCGCCTGGTCACGACGGCCAAACAGCTGCTCGAAGCCAACCGCGACCGCCCGATGCGCACGACCACCGGCACGGCCCCGCGTGGATACGGCCCGAAAGAGCGGCTCTGGGTCTACGGCAGGGCCAACCGCCCCTGCCTGCGCTGCGGCACACCCATCCGCTCGGCGGATCAGGACACCCGCCCCACCTACTGGTGTCCGCACTGCCAGTCAGGCCCCACACACTAGTTGACGATCCGTCAGATCAAGTCGTACCGTCCGGTCATGTCCCTCACCGCGTACGACCTCACGGGCCGCTCCGCGTTCGTCACCGGCGCAGCAGGCGGCATCGGCCGAGCCTGTGCCGTCCTGCTCGCGGCCGCGGGCGCCACCGTGCACTGCGCCGACCTGGACGAGAAGGGCCTGCTGGAAACCCGGGAGCTGATCACCGAGGCGGGTGGCGCATCCCACATCCACGGCCTCGATGTCACCGATCGCAGTCGGGTCGAGGCCGCGGTGGCCGCCGCCGGCGACCTCGACATCCTGGCCGCCGTCGCCGGAATCATGCATTCGAGCAGCGTCCTGGAGACCACGGACGAGGATCTCGACCGCGTTCTCGCAGTCAATTTCAAGGGCGTGCTGTACGCCTGTCAGGAAGTGGCCCGCAGCATGATCGCGCGCGGCGCCCCCGGCTCACTGATCACCATGGCCTCGGGAGCGGTCGACTCCGCCGGCCCGGGACTGCTCTGCTACAGCGCGGCCAAGGCGGCGGTCGTCCAGTTGACGAAGACGCTGGCGACCGAACTGGGGCCGCACGCCATCCGCGTCAACGCCGTCGCCCCGGGCTGGATCCGTACACCCATGACCGCCCGCCACGACGCGGACCGGCAGCACCGGGTGGAGGCGACGATGGCGCGGATCTCCCCGCTCGGGCGGGTGGGCGAACCCGAGGACGTGGCCCACACCGTGCTCCATCTCGCTTCCGACGCGTCGGCCTTCATGACCGGCCAGATCCTCCGCCCGAACGGCGGCGTAGCCATGCCCTGGTAGCCCGCCGCCCCCGCTCCACCCACCGGGCGCCGGCATCGAACCAGCGGCCCGCCCACCGCTCCCCGACAGCCGACCACCGGGCCGCGCCCGCTCGCACACCCCCTCCGCCCGTTTTCGCACCGCGACCGCCCGCCCCCGCCGACCCGGCGGTCGCCGCCACATGGACGGGCAGCAGACTCAGCCCCCATCCACCCGCCGCCACCGCACCCTCGACGAACCCGGCATGAGCCGGCTCCAGCACGAGCCGCAGCACGGCCCACCACCACACCCCGCCGAGAACGAGCGCCGGTACCCATCGCCGTACCATGGCTGCCTCCTCCGGCCGAACCTAGTGCGGCGCGCTCGCCCGGCGGGAGGGCGCATCGGCGCACCACCGGCGCGATGTGCACAGCCGCGGACCATTGCGCGCTCTCGCCCGGAACTCCCGGGCACGACGTGCCGGACTGTGACCCCGCTTCGGCCGGAGGCTCTCCGGCACGGGACCGGAGTGCGCGATCACGACGCGATCCCACCGGCCGACGCTCCGCTCTCCGCAGTCTCGCCCGGCCGGGCTCGGGCCGCATCCAGAACGGACGGCACCGCGGCACCACCGAGCCCCCACCGTTTCGGGTGGGGGCTCGGTGTACGCGGTCAGCGCTCGTCGTCGGGGCGCAGAGATTCCTTCATGCCCTCCGCGCGCTCCTGGGCGTCGCTCATGGTGTCCTTGGCCCGGCCCTTGGCCTGGTCCGTCTTGCCCTCGGCCTCCTTGCGCCGGTCGCCGGTCATCTTGCCCATGGCTTCCTTGGCCTTGCCCTTGATCTTGTCCTTGGCGCCTTCGTCAACCACTGTGACTCCTTCGGGTAGGGGAACGACTCTCCCGTTCGGCACCACCCACCATGGCACAAACCGCACAAAACGGTCATTCGGGAGAACCGTCCGAACCGCAGCCCTAGCAGGCCGCCCCGGCCCGCCCCCTCAGACTGCTGCCCGAGCCCGCTGCCGGAACACCCCGTCCCGTCCGCCCCTCCCCCGGAACATGCAGAAGCCCCGACCGCCCCCTCAAGGGGGACGACCGGGGCTCGGTTTCACACCGGACCACGCGGGTCAGGCGGCGACGACATCCACCGCTTCCGCGGGCGCCTTGATGGTCACCCGTCCCGTCGGCACACCTGCCACCGACGTCACGGAGACGGAATTGAGCATTGGCCGGACCGGTACAGGCACCGGATCACTGGCTGCTGCCGACTCGGCCAGTTCGGCCAGCGACAGCTCATCGCTCACTTCACGCATGAGCTCGGACATCCGTACGTCAAGCGCGTCGCAAATGGCGGAGAGCAGTTCGGAGGATGCCTCCTTCTGCCCCCGCTCCACCTCGGAGAGATAGCCGAGCGAGACTCGGGCGGACGAGGAGACTTCGCGCAGAGTACGGCCTTGGCGCTGGCGCTGCCGACGCAGCACGTCACCAAGCAGGCGACGGAGCAGAATCATCGGTGGCTCCCTCCTCGGACCGCGTAGCCGCATCCTTCACGCCCCACCGTACCGCCTCGCGCCGCGGCCGTGCGGGGAGCGATGTCGTGTTCACTCAGGGCTGCAAACATCAATTCCCCCCGTTCTGTTCCGTATCCTGTGCCCTTGCATTCTTGCCGAGTTCGGCGGAGAGCAGCTCGAGCACGCTCCGTACGCTCTCTGTACGGATGTCCGCCCGTTCGCCGTTCAACCTCAGCTCGGCCATATTCTCCACGCCGTCCGGTCCGGCGACCGCGACGTAGACCGTGCCCACGGCCTTGCCGTCCTGCGGTTCGGGGCCCGCGACCCCGGTGGTGGCCATGCCCCAGTCCGCCCCGAGAACGCGGCGCACACCGGCTGCCATCTGCCGAGCCACCTCCGGGTCGACCGCACCGCGCTGCGTCAGCAGAACGCCGTCCACACCCAGGACATCCCGCTTCAGGGGCGTCGCGTACGCCGTCACGGAGCCCCGGAAGGACTGCGAGGCACCCGGCACGGAAGTCAGCTCCGCCGCGACCAGACCGCCGGTCAGCGACTCGGCGACGGCAAGGGTCTCACCCCGCTCCACGAGCAGCTCCAGCACCCTGGCCGCGGCGGTCACCGCTCGGCCTCCGCCGAATCACGCCTTCCCGTGGCGCCCGGGACCGGTCCCGGGCCCCCTGCGGCCGCCGCTGCGGCAGCCCGTTCGGCCGCGAGCCCCTTGCGACGCAGTACGACGGCCTGACGCACATAGTCCAGCCCGGTGACGACCGTCAGCACGACGGCCACCGCCATCACCCAGAAGCGCAGGGTGGCCAGCGGACCGGTCAGCGCCAGGACGTACATCCCGACGGCCGTCCCCTGCGCCAGAGTCTTCATCTTCCCGCCACGACTGGCCGGAATCACCGCATGCCGTATCACCCAGAAGCGCATCAGCGTGATGCCGATCTCGCGGAAGAGGATCACGCCCGTGACCCACCAGGGCAGATCGCCGAGATACGAGAGACAGATCAGCGCCGCGCCCATGATCGCCTTGTCCGCGATGGGGTCGGCGATCTTCCCGAAGTCGGTGACCAGGTTGTAGGTGCGCGCCAGATGACCGTCGAACAGATCGGTGATCATGGCGACGGCGAAGGCCGCCCAGGCGAACGACCGCCAGACCGGGTCGTACCCGCCGTTGTGCAGCAGCAGCAGCACGAAGCCGGGCACCAGCACCAGCCGCAGCATGGTGAGCAGATTGGCGATGTTCCACAGGCTGGCCTGATTGACGGCCGCAGTGCCCAGCTTGCCGCCGCGGACCGGCTTCGCGCCGGAGCCGCCTGCCGCGGATGCCGGGACTCCCGTCATCTGGCCGCCTCCACGAGTTCGGAACACTCGGCCACCAGATCCACTCCTTCGGTGCCCACGACCTTTGCCTCGACCATAAGGCCGGGTACGAGGCCCTCGCGTGTGGTGAACAGCACCTGGCCGTCCGTTTCGGGTGCCTGGTGCGCCGCGCGCCCCACCGCACCGTCCTCGTCGTCCACGGCCTCGACGAGCACCTGGAGCGACTCGCCCAGGCGCTCCTCGGCACGCTGCGAGGTCAGCTCCTCGGCCAGCTGCGAGATGTGCGCGAGCCGCTCGGCGATGACGTCGGCGTCCAGCTTGTTCTCGTAGCCGACGGCCTCGGTGCCCTCCTCGTCGGAGTAGCCGAAGACGCCGATGGCGTCGAGCCGGGCGCCGGTGAGGAAGCGTTCCAGCTCCGCGAGGTCGGCCTCGGTCTCACCGGGGAAGCCCACGATGAAGTTGGAGCGGGCACCGGCCTGCGGCGCCTTGCCGCGGATGGTGTCCAGCAGCTCCAGGAAGCGGTCGGTGTCGCCGAAGCGGCGCATCGCCCGCAGCACGCCGGGTGCCGAGTGCTGGAAGGACAGGTCGAAGTACGGCGCGACCTTCGGCGTCGAGGTCAGTACGTCGATGAGGCCGGGCCGCATTTCGGCCGGCTGGAGGTAGCTGACCCGGATCCGCTCGATGCCCTCGACGTCGGCGAGGTCCGGCAGCAGCGTCTCCAGCAGCCGGATGTCGCCGAGGTCCTTGCCGTACGAGGTGTTGTTCTCGGAGACCAGCATGACCTCCTTGACGCCCTGCTCGGCCAGCCAGCGGGTCTCCTGCAGCACGTCCGAGGGGCGCCGCGAGATGAAGGATCCGCGGAAGGACGGGATGGCGCAGAAGGAGCAGCGGCGGTCGCAGCCGGAGGCGAGCTTCACCGAGGCGACGGGGCTGGTGCCCAGCCGCCGGCGCAGCGGCGCCCGCGGCCCGGAGACCGGGGCGACACCGTCGGGGAGGTCCTCGGGCGCGGGGGCCGGCTCGGCCTCCTGGGCGTGCCCCGGCAGGGACACGGCCGCGTCCTGCCGCTCGGCCGGGCTGATCGGCAGCAGCTTGCGGCGGTCGCGCGGGGTGTGGGAGGCGTGGATGCCTCCGTTGAGGATGGTCTGGAGGCGGTCGGAGATATCGGCGTAGTCGTCGAAGCCGAGGACACCGTCCGCCTCGGGCAGGGCCTCGGCGAGGTCCTTGCCGTAGCGCTCGGCCATGCAGCCGACGGCGACCACGGCCTGGGTCCGGCCGTGGTCCTTCAGGTCATTGGCTTCGAGCAGGGCGTCGACGGAGTCCTTCTTGGCGGCCTCGACGAATCCACAGGTGTTGACGACGGCGACATCCGCGTCGGAGGCGTCCTGGACGAGCTCCCAGCCGTCCGCTGCCAAGCGGCCTGCGAGCTCCTCCGAGTCCACCTCGTTACGGGCGCAGCCAAGAGTGACAAGGGCGACGGTACGGCGTTCGGGCATGGGCTCAAGACTACTTTGTCCCGGCACTCGCCCTGCCGCGCAGGGTTCCACCGTTACACCGAGTAACAAATGCGGCGAGGGGGCGGGGGGGGTGTTGGGGGGGGGCGACGGGAAACCGCCCGGCCCCCCCGCGGCCCGGAGGCGAAGAGCAGTGCCGTCCGCCGGAGGCCGCTACGGAGTCGGGGGCTGTTTCCGGATGTCGG
>NZ_JBHWIY010000009.1:345829-359840 GCF_042731715.1 Streptomyces sp. NPDC059832
GGGGGTGGGGGGTGGGGGCGGGGGCGAAGGCTTCTTTTTCCCCGCCCCTCTCTTGCCAGAGGGGGTTCCCACTGGAAAAAGGAGGAAAAAGGGGGGCGACCCCCGGGGGGGTTTCCCGCCCCCTCGCCATGTCGTCGATGCCGCCTGGGGAGACGGTGCGTGTACGGATCAGCCGACCGCCGGGTCGCCCTTCGTGTACGAGAGCCGCTCGACCTGTCCGGGCTGGAACTTGTCCTCGACCTTCTTGCCGTTCACGAAGAGCTCGATCGAGCCGGCGTCCCCGAGGACGAGGTCGACCCGCTCCTGGTCCTGGAAGGTCTTGGTCTGGCCCTGCAGCAGCAGACCGTCGAAGAGCAGTCGACCGTTGTGGTCCTTGGCGGAGATCCAGCTCTTGCCCTGGTTGGCGTTGAGCCGCACCGTCACCTTGTCCCTGGGTGCCGCGGCGATGGCACTGTCGGAGGGCGCCGGCTTGGGATCGACGGGCTTGACGGGCTTCGGCTTGGGGCTCTTCGTGTTGGGTGCCGAGCCCTCCGCGAGCTGGGTGGCCGTGGGGGTGTCGTCGCCGCCCTTGACGAAGGTGAAGCCGACGAAACCGACGACGGCGACGATCGCCGCGACCATGGCCGCCGTCCAGTTGGGCCGACGGGGTTCGGAACGGATTCTCTCGGCCTCGAACAGCGGTGCCGCGGGCGTGGGCGCGGGACGGCCGCCGTGCTCCGCGTCGTACTGCGAAACCAGCCGTTCCGGATCGAGCCCGACGGCACGCGCCAACGTACGGATATGGCCGCGCGCGTACACGTCGCCGCCGCAGCGGGAGAAGTCGTCCTCTTCGATCGCGTGCACGATAGGGATGCGCACCCGGGTGGACGAACTGATCTCTTCGACCGTGAGACCTGCGGCGATGCGAGCCTGCTGGAGCACTCGACCGATCGAAGGCCGGTCGTCTTCGGGGGAGTTGCCGATGGACACGGGGGCGCCTTTCGAGCGTGAGCCACCTGCTGGGTGTTCAGTCTAGGGGGGGTACGAAAGGGTGGGGCAACCGGGAGGAAGGACTTTGTCCTCCATCGGACTCGAACACCGTCCGATTCCCCGGACCGTCCCGGGAAGGACAATTCTGCCGCCCCTCCCTCCAAGTTGACGTACGACCCGGCCAAACGGTTGCCCGTACTTCACCTACGGAGCGGATTCCCCGCGGATCAGTGCCAACACCCCGTCCAACTCTTCGGGTTTCACCATGACGTCGCGGGCCTTGGATCCCTCGCTGGGCCCGACGATGTTCCTCGACTCCATCAGGTCCATCAGCCGGCCGGCCTTGGCGAAGCCGACCCGGAGCTTGCGCTGAAGCATCGAGGTGGACCCGAACTGGGTGGAGACGACCAGTTCGGCGGCCTGGCAGAGCAGATCCAGGTCGTCGCCGATGTCCTCGTCGATCTCCTTCTTCTTGGCGGTGCCGACCACCACGTCCTCGCGGAAGACCGGCGCCATCTGATCCTTGCAGTGCTGGACGACGGCCGCGACCTCGTCCTCGGTGACGAAGGCGCCCTGCATACGGGTGGGCTTGTTCGCCCCCATCGGCAGGAACAGACCGTCACCCTTTCCGATGAGCTTCTCGGCGCCGGGCTGGTCGAGGATGACCCGGCTGTCGGCCAGCGAAGAGGTCGCGAAGGCGAGCCGGGAGGGCACGTTCGCCTTGATCAGACCGGTGACGACATCGACCGAGGGCCGCTGGGTCGCGAGCACCAGGTGAATACCGGCGGCACGGGCCAGCTGGGTGATCCGGACGATGGCGTCCTCCACATCGCGCGGCGCGACCATCATCAGGTCGGCGAGCTCGTCGACGATCACCAGCAGATACGGGTAGGGCGAGAGCTCGCGCTCGCTGCCCTCCGGCGGCTTGACCTTGCCGTTGCGGACGGCCTGGTTGAAGTCGTCGATGTGCCGGTACCCGAACGCGGCGAGGTCGTCGTACCGCAGGTCCATCTCCCGTACGACCCACTGGAGTGCCTCGGCGGCGCGCTTCGGGTTGGTGATGATCGGCGTGATCAGGTGCGGGATGCCCTCGTACGCGGTCAGCTCGACGCGCTTCGGGTCGACCAGCACCATCCGGACGTCGTCCGGGGTCGCCCGCACCATGACCGAGGTGATCAGGCAGTTGATGCACGACGACTTGCCGGAACCGGTCGCACCGGCCACCAGCACGTGCGGCATCTTCGCCAGGTTGGCCATCACATAGCCGCCCTCGACGTCCTTGCCGAGCGCGACCAGCATCGGGTGGTCGTCCTCGGCGGCGTCCGCGAGGCGCAGCACGTCGCCGAGGTTGACCATCTCGCGGTCGGTGTTGGGGATCTCGATGCCGACGGCGGACTTGCCCGGGATCGGGGAGATGATCCGGACATCGGGACTGGCGACGGCGTAGGCGATGTTCTTGGCGAGCGCGGTGATCCGCTCGACCTTCACCGCGGGGCCGAGCTCGACCTCGTACCGTGTGACCGTCGGTCCGCGGGTGAAGCCGGTGACGGCGGCGTCGACCTTGAATTCGGTGAAGACGTTCGTCAGCGCGGCGACGATCGCGTCGTTGGCGGCGCTGCGGGTCTTGCCGGGGCCACCGCGCTCCAGCAGGTCGAGCGAGGGCAGCGAGTAGGTGATGTCGCCGGAGAGCTGGAGCTGTTCGGCGCGGGCCGGCAGCGGCTGGGACTGCGAGTCGGGCACGGGCTTCGTCAGATCGGGTACGCCGCCCGAGGGTGCCGGCTGCTTCCCTCCTCCGGAGGAGGCTTCGCCGTCCCGGGCGCCGGGGACCGGCGTGCCCGGATGCTCGCGCTCGGCGGAGACGCCCTGGGTGAGGTCGGCGACGACCGGCGAGGGCGGCATGCCGTTGAGCACGGCCCCGTCGAGAGCTGCGGCCGCGGCGGCCGCCACGTCCACCGCGTCCATGGTGCGGTTCATCGCGGGCTGCACGGAGGGCCTGCGCGGCCGGCGGCGCTTGGAGAGCGCATCGGCCTCGGCCTGCTCGGGGTCGTACTCGGCGGGCGCTTCGGAACGGCGTGCCGGGGAGCGACGGGAGCCGGCGGGAAGCTGCTCGCGCCACTGCTCGTCGTAGCGCTCGTCGTCGTTCTCCTCGTCCGCCTCGGGGTCGTACTCCGGGTGGAGAAGGCCCAGCTTGGTGCCGAGCAGCCGCAGCCGTTGCGGGATGGCGTTCACCGGGGTGGCGGTGACGACCAGCAGCCCGAAGACGGTGAGCAGCAACAGCAGCGGTACGGCGAGGACCTCGCCCATCGTGTAGATCAGCGGCTTGGAGGCCGCCCAGCCGATGAGCCCGCCCGCGTTCTGCATCGCCGTGGTGCCGTCCTCCCGGCCGGGCGATCCGCACGCGATGTGGACCTGCCCGAGCACCCCGACAACGAGGGCGGAGAGCCCGATGACGATGCGGCCGTTGGCCTCGGGCTTCTCCGGGTAGCGGATCAGCCGTACGGCGATGGCGCCGAGCAGTATCGGTACGAGCAGATCGAGCCGGCCGAAGGCCCCGGTGACGAGCATCTCCACCAGGTCGCCGACGGGTCCGCGCAGATTCGACCAGGTGCCCGCGGCGACGACCAGCGCGAGCCCGAGCAGCAGCAGCGCGACGCCGTCCTTGCGATGTGCGGGGTCGAGCCCCTTGGCACCACGCCCTATGCCGCGGAACATCGCTCCGACGGCGTGGGCCGTGCCGAGCCAGACGGCGCGCGCCAGGCGGTACACACCGCTGGTGGGCGACGGGGCGGGTCTGGGCGGGGCCGCCTTCTTCGCCGCCGCCTTCTTGGCGGGGGCCTTCTTCGCGGGCGCGGTCTTCTTGGCGGCGGTCTTCTTCGCGGGCGCGGCTTTCTTGGCCGGCCCCGCGGTACGGCCGACGCGCTTCGCGGTGCCCGCCGTGCCCTGGGAACCCTTGCCGGACGTACGTGAGGCCATGGTGCCGAGGTTACCGGTGTCGACGGCCGTGAACACGTGCGACTGCCGCTTCACCCGACCGTGTCGCTGTACAGGGGCCGCAAACTGACGCGACCTCACCGCCGAACGCCCTGCTCCCGAGCCGTCGAGCGCCGGAGCGGAAGGGGCAGTTGGGCCGGCGCTCAGGACAACCGCCCGCCCGCGGCCGGAAGTCGCACCGCCGGACCGCCGCGAACCCGGCCCCTCCCCGCGCTGCGGAGTCGCGACTGCGGCGTTACGAGGGCAGGGCGGCCGTGCCGCTTCCGGTGCCGGGCTCCAGGGCGTCGAGCGCCCGGCGCAGCCCGGTGAGCTTGCGCTCCAGATGGGCGGCGGTGGCCACCGCCGCGGCGTCCGCCGACTCGTCGTCGAGCTGCTTGGAGAGCGCCTCGGCCTGCTCCTCGACGGCTGCGAGCCGCGCCGAGAGCTCGGCCAGCAGCCCCGCCGGCTCGTTCTCGTGGTCCGCGCCGCCGCCGTCGCCGTCGAGCTGGAGCCGCAACAGCGCCGCCTGCTCGCGCAGCTTGCAGTTCTTCATGTACAGCTCGACGAAGACCGAGACCTTGGCCCGCAGCACCCACGGGTCGAACGGCTTCGAGATGTAGTCCACCGCGCCCGCCGCATAACCCCTGAAGGTGTGATGCGGACCATGATTGATCGCGGTGAGGAAGATGATCGGGATGTCCCGGGTCCGTTCCCGCCGCTTGATGTGCGCGGCGGTTTCGAAACCGTCCATGCCCGGCATCTGGACGTCCAGCAGAATGACCGCAAAGTCGTCCGTGAGCAGCGCTTTGAGCGCTTCCTCCCCTGACGATGCCCGTACCAGTGTCTGATCGAGCGCAGAGAGGATGGCCTCCAGCGCCAGCAGATTCTCCGGCCGGTCATCGACCAGGAGGATCTTGGCCTTCTGCACCATGGCCCGTCCTCCTCGCCCCGGAATTGCACCGGGCGCCGCCCCAGGGGACGACTCCCTTACGCCGTCCGTCCTTGTGCCGGTCATGGTAGCCGCACCCCGCCCGTCGCCACACCCTGTCACCGCGATGTCACTGTGCACACAGCAGAAACGCGGTGGGGGACCAGAAGGTTCCCCGTACAGCGCCTTCTCACACCCCTGCGGGCACAGTCGATCAGCAACTCATAGCGATTCGCTCAGTTAATGATCACTCTCCGCGCATCCACTGCTCCATTACGGAAAGAAGATGATCAGGGTCGACAGGCTTGGTGACATAGTCGGAAGCGCCGGATTCGATCGCCTTCTCCCGGTCACCCTTCATCGCCTTCGCGGTCAACGCGACGATCGGCAGCCCGGCGAACTGCGGCATCCTGCGGATCGCCGTCGTCGTGGCATAGCCGTCCATCTCCGGCATCATGATGTCCATCAGTACGACCGTCACATCGTCGTGCTGTTCCAGGACTTCGATGCCCACGCGCCCGTTCTCCGCGTACAGCACCGAGAGACCGTGCTGCTCCAGCACGCTGGTGAGCGCGAAGACGTTACGGATGTCGTCATCGACGATGAGCACCTTCTCGCCACGGAACCGGAACGTCCTGCGGACCGTCGGCTCCTCCTGCCCGGCGAGCGTCCACGGCTCCTGCGGAGCCGCTGGAGCGGTACTCCGGGGCGGCAGCGCGGGCCGCCGCTCCGCGCTCTCCAGGCTCTTGCGGCGCCGCCGCATCAGGCCGGCCGCACCGGCCGCACCCGGTGCCGTGGCCGCCGGGTCGGCACCCGGACCAACCTCTGGCAGCAGCCCTTCCTCGACCGCGGCGCCATGCGCCTCGATGGGCCCGGGGCCGATCTGCGGGTAACCCTGCGGCGGCAACTCGCTCGGGTGCAACGGCAGATACAGCGTGAACGTCGAGCCTCGGCCCGGCTCGCTGGCCGCGTGGATCTCGCCGCCCAGCAGCCGGGCGATCTCCCGGCTGATGGACAGCCCGAGCCCCGTGCCGCCGTACTTGCGACTGGTCGTACCGTCCGCCTGCTTGAACGCCTCGAAGATCACCAGCATCTTGCTGGAGGCGATCCCGATCCCGGTGTCGGTGACCGAGAACGCGATCAGGTCGGCGTCCGCGTCACGCAGTGAGCCGGCCTCCAGGAGCTGCTCACGGATGGCATTCGGGACATCCTCGTTGGCGTGCCGGATCACCAGCTCGACTGCCCCGCTGTCGGTGAACTTCACCGCGTTGGAGAGGAGATTGCGCAGCACCTGCAACAGCCGCTGCTCGTCCGTGTGCAGTGTCGCGGGCAATTCCGGCGAGACCCGTACGGAGAAATCGAGTCCCTTCTCCGCGGTGAGCGGGCGGAAAGTCGCCTCCACGTAGTCCACCAGCTGGACCAACGCGATCCGGGTCGGGCTGACGTCCATCTTGCCCGCCTCGACCTTCGTCAGATCGAGAATGTCGTTGATCAGCTGGAGCAGATCGGAACCGGCCCCGTGGATCGTCTCGGCGAACTCCACCTGCTTCGGCGAGAGATTGCCCTCGGCATTGTCCGCGAGCAACTTGGCCAGAATGAGCAGCGAGTTGAGCGGCGTACGCAACTCGTGCGACATGTTCGCCAGAAACTCGGACTTGTAACGCATCGAGACCGCGAGCTGTTCGGCGCGCTCCTCCAGGACCTGCCGGGCCTCTTCGATCTCGGTGTTCTTGACCTCGATGTCGCGGTTCTGCTGGGCCAGCAGTTCGGCCTTCTCCTCCAGTTCGGCGTTGGAGGCCTGGAGCGCCTTCTGCCGGTTCTCCAACTCCTGCGAACGGTCCCGCAATTGCTCGGCCAGCTCCTGCGACTGTTCCAGGAGCTTCTCGGTCTTCGTGTTGACGCTGATGGTGTTGACGCTCGTCGCGATCATTTCGGCGAGCTGGTTGAGGAAGTCCCGCTGGATGTGGGTGAACGGCTGGAACGACGCCAGCTCGATCACACCGAGCACCTTCCCCTCGAAAAGCACCGGCAGCACGATCACATGCGCGGGCGGTGCCTCCCCGAGCCCGGAGGAGATCTTCAGATACCCCGGCGGAACGTTGTCCACCTGAATGGTCCGCTTCTCCTCGGCGGCCGTGCCGATGAGCGTCTCGCCCGGCCGGAAGGACGTCGGCATCGAGCCCGCCGAGTATCCGTAACTGCCCCTCATGCAGAGTTCGTACGAACCGTCCTTGTCGCTGTCCTGGCCCACCGCGCCGGTGTCGCCGGTCGGCATGGCCAGGAAGAACGCACCGTGCTGCGCGGATACGACCGGAGTCAGCTCGCTCATGATCAGCGAGGCCACGTCGTCCAGATCGCGACGCCCCTGCATCAGACCGGAGATCCGGGCGAGGTTGCCCTTGAGCCAGTCCTGTTCCTTGTTGGTCGCCGTGGTGTCGCGCAGGTTGGCGATCATGGTGTTGATGTTGTCCTGCAGGGCCTGGATCTCGCCGGCCGAGTCCACGTCGATCTTCAGGTTGAGATCGCCGCGGGTCACCGCGGTGGCGACGGCCGCGATGGCCCGCACCTGACGGGTGAGGTTTCCGGCCATCTCGTTCACCGACTCGGTGAGGTCGCGCCAGGTGCCGTCGACGTCCCGGACCCGGGCCTGGCCGCCCAGCTGCCCCTCCGTGCCCACCTCGCGGGCCACCCGGGTCACCTGCTCGGCGAAGGAGGACAGCTGGTCGACCATCGTGTTGATCGTGTTCTTCAGCTGCTGGATCTCACCACGCGCGTCGATGTCGATCTTCTTGGTGAGGTCGCCCTTGGCGATGGCGGTGGTGACCGCGGCGATCTGCCGCACCTGACCGGTCAGATTGGACGCCATCGAGTTCACCGACTCGGTGAGGTCCTTCCACGTACCGGAAACCCCGGGCACCCGCGCCTGGCCGCCCAGCTCGCCTTCCGTGCCCACCTCGCGGGCGACGCGCGTCACCTCGTCGGCGAACGAGGACAGCGTCGTCACCATCGTGTTGACGGTGTCCGCGAGCTCGGCGACCTCGCCGCGCGCCTCGACGGTGACCTTCTTGCGCAGATCGCCGTTGGCGACCGCCGAGGAGACCCGGGAGATGTTCCGCACCTGACTCGTCAGGTTGTTGGCCATCAGGTTGACGTTGTCGCTGAGGTCCTTCCAGATGCCCGTCGCACCCGGCACCCGGGCCTGACCGCCGAGGATGCCCTCGGTGCCCACCTCACGGGCGACCCGCGTCACCTCGTCGGCGAAGTTGAGCAGCTGGTCGACCATCGTGTTGACGGTCGTGACCAGTTCGAGGATCTCGCCCCTGGCATCGACGGTGATCTTCTTGGAGAGGTCGCCGTTGGCCACCGCGGTGGTGACCTCGGCGATGTTGCGGACCTGCATGGTCAGGTTGTTCGCCATACCGTTGACGGACTGGGTGAGGTCCTTCCACGTACCGGACACCCCCTGCACCTCGGCCTGGCCGCCGAGGATGCCCTCCGTACCCACCTCACGGGCGACCCTGGTCACCTGCTCGGCGAAGTTCGAGAGCTGGTCGACCATCGTGTTGATGGTGTTCTTCAGCTCCAGGATCTCCCCGCGCGCGTCCACGTCGATCTTCTGCGACAGGTCACCGCGCGCCACCGCCGTGGCGACCTGCGCGATGTTACGGACCTGGGCGGTGAGGTTGCCCGCCATGCCGTTCACCGAATCGGTCAGATCACGCCACACCCCGGCCACACCGGGCACCTGTGCCTGCCCGCCGAGCCGCCCGTCGGTGCCGACCTCCCGGGCGACCCGGGTCACCTGCTCCGCGAAGGCGGAGAGCTGGTCGACCATCGTGTTGATGGTGTTCTTCAGCTCCAGGATCTCGCCACGCGCGTCCACGTCGATCTTCTGCGACAGGTCACCGCGCGCCACCGCCGTGGTCACCTGGGCGATCTGGCGCACCTGCGAAGTCAGGTTCCCGGCCATGAAGTTGACGGAGTCGGTGAGCTCCTTCCAGGTGCCGGAGACGCCGTCCACCCGGGCCTGGCCACCGAGGCGGCCCTCGGTACCCACGTCACGCGCCATCCGCGTCACCTGGTCGGCGAAGTTCGAGAGCTGAGCCACCATCGTGTTGACGGTGTTCTTCAGCTCCAGCATCTCGCCCGCGACATCCACGGTGACCTTCTGCGACAGGTCGCCGTTGGCCACCGCGGTCGTCACCTGCGCGATGTCGCGCACCTGCCCCGTGAGGTTGCGGAACGCCGCGTTCACCGAGTCGGTGAGGTCCTTCCAGGTCCCCGCCGCACCCGGCACCTCGGCCTGACCGCCGAGCCGGCCCTCGACGCCGACCTCCCGGGCCACCCGGGTCACTTCCGAACCGAAGGCCTGGAGCTGGTCCACCATCGTGTTGACGGTGTTCTTCAGCTCCAGCATCTCTCCGGCCACGTCCACGGTGACCTTCTGCGTCATGTCACCGTTGGCCACCGCAGTGGTCACCTGCGCGATGTCCCGCACCTGGGTCGTCAGGTTCCTGAAGACCGTGTTCACCGAGTCGGTGAGGTCCTTCCAGGTCCCCGCCGCACCCGGCACCTTCGCCTGGCCGCCTAGCAGACCCTCGCCACCGACCTCGCTGGCCACCCGGGTCACCTCGTCCGCGAAGAGCCGCAGCGTGTCGGTCATCTGGTTGATCGTCTCGGCCAGCTGCGCGACCTCGCCGCGGGCGCTCACCGTGACCTTCTGGGACAGGTCGCCATTGGCGACGGCCGTGGTCACCTCGGCGATCCCGCGCACCTGGGACGTGAGGTTCCCGGCCATCGTGTTGACGGAGTCGGTGAGGTCCTTCCACACCCCGGCCACACCCGGCACGGTCGCCTGCCCGCCGAGCTCGCCCTCCGTACCCACCTCACGGGCGACCCGGGTCACCTCGGAGGAGAACGACGACAGCTGGTCGACCATCGTGTTGACGGTGTTCTTCAGCTGGAGCATCTCGCCGGCCACATGGACGGTGACCTTCCGCGACAGATCCCCCTTGGCGACCGCCGTCGTCACCAGGGCGATGTCGCGCACCTGCGCGGTCAGCCGGTACGCCATGGTGTTCACGGAGTCCGTGAGGTCCTTCCACGACCCGGACATCCCGCGCACCTGGGCCTGACCGCCCAGCTTGCCCTCGGTACCCACCTCGACCGCGACCCGCGTCACCTGCTCGGTGAACGCGGACAGCTGGTCAACGAGGCTGTTGACCGTACGGGCGACCTTCAGGAACTCGCCGCGCAGCGGCCGTACCGTCTCGTCGGACGTGTGCGACCGCAGTTCCATCCGCTGTTCGAGATCACCGTCGGCCACCGCCGACAGCACCCGCCCGACCTCCGAGACCGGGCGTGCCAGATCGTCGACCAGCTCGTTCGAGGCGTCGATCGCGGCGGCCCAGGAGCCCTCGCACGCGCCCGTCTCCAGCCGCTCGGTGAGCTTCCCCTCGCGTCCGACCACCCGCCGCACCCGGGCCAGCTCACCGGTGAGATGCAGATTACGGTCGGCGACCTCGTTGAAGACTGCCGCGATCTCCGCCATCACGCCGTCGCCCGAGACGGTCAGACGCCTGCGGAAATTCCCGTCGCGCATCGCCACCAGGCCCGCCAGCAGTCTGTTGAGCGCCGCCGCGTCGACGTCGATGGTTCCATTGCGCTGTTTCTTCACGGACTGTCCGCCTTTTGTGCGCGTGTCTGATCCCCGCGCCGCCACGCCAGACTCCACCGTGTCCCTCCCGCAGGGGTTGACCGTATCGCTCGGGCCTTGTCTGGGAGCTTGCCCAGTTCTTCTTTGGCTCACCGCCACAGCCCACCGTCGACGGGTGACCATGGGGACGTCAAATCGTTGAAACGTACCAGGCCCGACGCAGCCGGGGTGCAACCTCCAAGGGTTGTCCCACATCCCGCTGTTGAGGAGCCCACACTTGTCCGTTCACGAGTCTGTTCCTGGTCGCTCCTGCCCGAAGTCGCCCCTCGTGTATCCGGCACCGAGACCGAGCGTCTAGCCTGGCAGGCGAATCGAAGCGGCGAGAAACGGGCACAGGACTCGGGGAAGCGACGAGACACCATATGGGGAGTGCTGTGATCACCGCGCGCGCGGCCGCCACCTTCGACCCGGTCGGGCGCTCCGTCGCGACCGCCCGCGCCTTTGTCCGCGACACCCTCCAGGGGTGGGGCTACACGGACGTCGTCGACGACGCGGTCGTCCTCACCAGCGAGCTGGTGACCAATGCCGTGGTCCACGCGGGCACCGCCGCGGACGTGCTGTGCCTGCGTACGGAGGACGGCGTCCGGATCGAGGTCTCCGACCACTATCCGGAGCGCGAGATCCCGCTCCAGAGCACGGGCCCGGACTTCGGCAGCCCGGACCGCGAGAACGGCCGCGGGTTGCTGCTCTGCGCGGCACTCGCCACCCGGTGGGGCGTGGAGTACTCGCCCACCCGCAAACACGTCTGGTTCCAGCTCGATCTTCCCGAACGCCCGGTGGGCATCCGTTCGGCGGGCCCGCTGCTGCCCGTGGGACTGCTCCCCGTCGCCGACGAACGCGTCCGGGTGGCGGTCGTCCAGATCGACAGCGCCGGCTCCATCGCGGCCTGGAACGAGGACTCCTCGTTCCTTTTCGGCCATACCGCGGATCAGGTCACCGGGAAGCAGCTCACCGACTTCACCGCCTGGCCCCAGACTCCCGGCACCAACACGGGCATCGTCGACGCCCTCCAGCTCTCGCGCTGGGAGGGGAGTTACGGAATCCGGGGCGCCGACGGCCGGATCATCCCCGTCTACGCCTCGCACCTGAGGGTCCGCGACACCCACGGCGAGCCCTCGACCGTCTGTCTGCTCGTCCGCGACTACGAACGCGCCGTACTCCAGTCACCGGCCCGCACACCGGTGTCCGACACGAACGCCGAGAGCGGCAAGACCGACCCGTTCGAGATCTTCATCGGCTCCCCCGCCCCCGACGACCTCGACGGCCTGCTCCAGCGCACGGTCGAGCGGGCCCGCGACATGCTCGACGCCGATGCGGCCTTTCTGCTGCTGGCGACGGACGACGAAACGGAACTGGAGGTTCGGGCCACCACAGGTCTGCCCTCCGCCCGCCAGCGTTTCGCCCGCGTCCCGGTGGAAGCCGGTACCGGACGATACGGATCCGCCCGGATGCCCGCCGTCCACGAAGACCTCGACAACGTTCCGGGCGCCGTCCCGCTGCTCGGCGGCACCGGGATGCGCTCCGTCGTCACCGTCCCGCTGAAGGTCGAAGGGCGGCTCACAGGCTCCCTGGGCGTCGCCGCCGAAGCAGCCGGCCGCTACTCGAACGAGGAGGCCCTGCGCCTGCAGTTCGCCGCGGACCGGATCGCGCTGGCGGTCGAGTCGGCCCGCCTGGGTGAACTGGAACGCCTCCGCCGCGGTTCCCTCTCCTTCCTCGTCGAGGCTTCCGACCTGCTGGCCGGCACCCTCGACCGGGACCAGACCCTGGCGCTGATGGCCCAGATGACGGTCCCGACCCTGGCCACCTGGTGCGCCGTGTACACGATCGCCGACCAGTCGTCCGAGCCGTATCTCTCCTACGTCCTGCACGAGGACGAGGAGCGCATCGATGGCCTCAAGGCCCTGCTCTCCAAGATCGCACCGCCGGACCCCGTGCCGACCCCCGGCGCCCGCGTCTGGGCCGCCCCGTCCGAGGCCGCCCACCAGGCGGCCCTGCGCAGTTCGATGCGCAGCCTCGGCCTCGGGGAGGACGGCAGGCTCGGCGAACCGGGCAGGCTCGGCTCCGGCATCCGGACGACGCTCGCCACCGCGGCCGCCGTCGGCGGGGAGACGGTGGTCCTGCCACTCGTGGCCCGCAACCGCGTCATCGGCATGCTGACGCTCGGCAAGCCCTCGGACGACCATTTCCGCCAGGAGATCCTGGAACTGGCCGAGGACCTCTCCCGCCGCGCCGCACTCGCCCTCGACAACGCCCGCCTCTATTCGGAACGCATGGCGATCAGCCAGTCCCTGCAGCGCAGTCTGCTGCCGCCGGGGCTGCCCGAGGTCCCCAATGTCGAGATCGAGGTCATCTACCGCGCGGCCGGCGAGGGCAACGAGGTCGGCGGCGACTTCTACGACGTCTTCCCGATCCGCGACGGCGCCTACGGCTTCGCCATCGGCGACGTATGCGGTACGGGCCCGGAGGCCGCGGCCGTCACGGGCCTCGCCCGCCACGCCCTGCGCCTCCTCGCCCGCGAGGGCTTCGGCGGCCCCGCCGTCCTGGAGCGCCTCAACGCCGCCATCCTGGACGAGGGCGCCCGCAGTCGCTTCCTGACCCTCCTGTACGGCGAGCTGTGGCCCCAGGAGGACGGCAGCGCCCTTCTGAAGGTGGTCTGCGCAGGGCACCCGCTGCCGCTGCGTCTGCGTCAGGACGGTTCGGTGGAGGCAGCGGCCGAGCCTCAGCCCCTGCTGGGCGTCATCGAGGAACTCGATCTGTACGAGCAGACGGTCACCCTCGCCCCCGGCGATGTCCTGCTGTGCGTCACCGATGGCGTCACCGAACGCCGGGAGGGCACCCGCATGCTGGGCGACGACGGTCTGGCGGACGTCCTGGCGACCTGCACCGGCCTCACGGCGGGTGCGGTGGCGGCTCGCATCCTGCGGGCGGTGGAGCGCTTTGCCGCCGAGCCGGCCTCGGACGACATGGCCATCCTCGCCATGCGTGTGCCTGAACCCACCATCGCCTAATACCGCAGCACCGACAAACAGGAAAGGCCCCCGCCGACTGGCGGGGGCCTTTCCTGTTCTTCTGAGCCCCAATGCGGAATCGAACCGCAGACCTTCTCCTTACCATGGAGACGCTCTACCGACTGAGCTATTGGGGCCTGCTGCGCTGTGGCAACGAGGTAAAGCATACCCCGAACTCAGGGATGCTCAAAACCACTGACCACAGAAGACTCTGACGGGCCCTCACGGGACCCCGCACCGTCCTACCCACCACGACGCGGGGTCTGCCCCGACAAGGCCCGCCCCGGCCGTACAACTCCACCGGGCAGCCGGCCGTAAACGCAGAAAAGCCCCGTGCCACAAGGGCACGGGGCTTTCCCGTAAAAGGAGTTCGGCGGCGTCCTACTCTCCCACAGGGTCCCCCCTGCAGTACCATCGGCG